>QNCA01000024.1 GCA_003644325.1 Planctomycetota bacterium | reverse complement strand
TGATAGCGTTCAACAGGCTCGATTTGCCGACGTTCCGCCGGCCGAATAATCCTATGTGGAGGCGAAAGCCCTTGGGTGTTCCCCTGACCATTGGCGCTGCCTCTCCGGCTGAGCAGGTCTTTCCCTGTACGATAGTCCACGATGATACTTGATTTGATGATACACGTTACTTGTTCTCGAAGACCATTTTCTTGACCTCGATGCCCTTGACGGATTCGAGTCTCCGCGTCAACTCGTCGGCTATGGACTCGCCGCCGAAGACTTCAACAAGAATCAGGCCCGCCGAAGAGCACAAGTTTTCATTGACCGCATGCAGTCCCAGGCGCGTCTTGATGTTGCAGCCGTACTCGGTTAAAACCTTCTGCGCCTCGGCGGCGTGCTCTTCACGCCCGGTTACGTGGATCCCCAGCATGACGCAGTCGTCCATGGATATCTCGTTTCGCGAGTTCAGAAATAGAGGTCGTGTTCGCCGTTCTCTATTCTGGCGAGGCGCCCTTCGGCCTTGGCTTGCAGCCTTTTGTTAACATCCCGCAACTTCTCTTTTATCACCTTTTCCCCGAGTTCTCTCGTGCGCGGCGAGGCGTAATCGACCAGGTACTCCCGGAGAGTCAGCAGCGCGTTCGGCAGGCAGAAGTTCTGTATCTCGCCGGGCTTGGCCAGCGACATGAAATCGTGCCCCGTCCTGCCGAGACGATAGCATGCGGTGCAGAAACTCGGCACGAAGCCGTCCGCGCACAACTCGCCGATAATCTCGTCGAGCGGCCGCGTGTCGTGTATGGTGAACTGCTCCACCTTCGGCAGGTGTTCCTTGTGCTCCTTATATGCCCCGGGATAGGTGCGGGAGCCTGCGCTGATTTGAGATACGCCGAGTCTGAAGACCTCGTTGCGCGTCTCCGCCGTCTCGCGCGTGGTCAGGATCATGCCCGTGTAGGGCACCGCCAGGCGGATAATCGCCACGACGCGCTTGAACGTTTCATCATCGACCAGGTACGGCGGATTATTCGCCGCCGGCGCGTTGAGGGCAGGCTCGAGGCGCGGCACGGAGATAGTGTGCGGGCCGACGCCCAGTCTTTCCTCGAGGTGGTGGCAGTGGGCCAGCAGAGCGAGCACCTCCCACCTGATATCGTAAAGCCCGAACAGCAGGCCTATGCCCATGTCGTCGATTCCGCCCTCAAACGCGCGGTCCATGGCGGTTACCCGCCAGTTGTAGTCCGATTTCGGACCGGAGGGGTGCATCACCTTGTAGGTTTCGCGGTGATATGTCTCCTGAAACGACTGGAACGTCCCTATCCCGAAACTCTTCAACTCCCTGAATTCGTCCACCGTCATCGGGGCGGCGTTGACGTTCACGCGCCTGATGCATGACTCGCCGTCACGCGCCGCATATACCGATTCGATGGATTCGCCGATGTATTCCATCGTGGATTTCTGCGGGTGCTCTCCGAAGACCAGGAGCAGCCTCTTGTGGCCTTCCTGAAGCAGTATTTCCGTTTCTTCGCGGACTTCGTCCCGATTCAGCGCCCGTCGCGTCAGTTCGGTGTTGTCCTTCCTGAAAGCGCAATAGCGGCAGTTGTTGATGCAGTAGTTTGAAATGTAGAGGGGCGCAAAAAGCACCAGGCGCTTGCCGTAGATGTGTTCCTTTACGCTCCGGGCGGTCTTGAACAGTATTTCGTCGAGTTCCGGGTCGCGCGCCTGAAGCAGGACAGCGGTCTCTTCCATCGAAAGGCCTTTCATTTCTTTGGCCTTTTCTATCACTTCCAGCACGTGCTCCTTGTCCGGGTTTGATGCGCGGGCGAGGATCCCGTCTATCTTCGCCTCATCGATGAAAGAATCATCGATGCGCGGCTGTTGTGTTATGGTTGCGCTTTTCATCGCTCGCCTCCGCGAAATAAAATGGTAAAAGTCGTACCTTCGCCGATTTTACTATCTACCGAAATCTCCCCGTGATAGGCATCGACTATCTTCTTCACGATTGCCAGCCCCAAGCCGGTGCCGCTTATCCTTTTGGTGTCTTCGTCGTGGATTCTATAGAACTCGTCGAAAATGTGCTCCAGGTGCTCCGGAGAGATGCCGACCCCGGTGTCGCTTACCCTGATTTTCACCGCGCCGCCGTCATCGGTGCAACTTATCGCAACCCGGCCTCCCCGCCTGTTATATTTTATCGCGTTCGACACCAGATTGTTGAACACCTTGGCCATATCGTCTCTATCGGCCGGTATCGACGAGTCGCAATTAACCCGCGCCGTATCCAGTGTGACCTTTTTCGCGTCCGCGAGTCCCTTTTGCGCGGCTATCACGTCTTCAACGACGTCCTTCAGCATCACTTTTTCCTTTTTCCGGCAGACTGCCCCGGCTTCCAGCGCAGAGAAGTTGAGCAGGTCGTCTATCATCTTTCTTGCGCTTTCGGCGCGGCTCTCGATACGCTCCAATATTTCTCTTGCCTTGTCGCCTTTGAACGTCCCGGCCAGGATGAGTCCGGCAAAGTTTTCTATCGCGGCGAGGGGCGACTTCAACTCATGCGACACCATCGAAATGAAAGCCGCCTTCGCCTTTTCCAGTTGTTTCAGTTCGGTTATGTCGCTCAGTATCACCACCGCGCCCAGGGTGGAGCCGGCGTTGTCCAGGAAGGGCGCGATATTCGCAATGACCACCTTGTCGTCCCGCAGATGAATCTCCCTGGACAGGACCTCGTAACGCCGGTCCTCGGCCGCGAGTGAGCCGCGCACCGCATCAAGCAGTTCAGGGTTATCGACACATTCCCCGAGCGGCGTGCCGACCTCGGGCATACGCGGCATCTGAAACATGGCCAGCGCCGCCGGGTTTGCCATCGCAAACTGCTCATCCCTGTTGACCACTATCAGCCCGTCGGTCATGCAGTTAATAATGGCATGACATCTGTTGCGCTCGCTGCATATTTCCAGCAGGCTTCGCTCGCGCTCTTCTCGCAGGCGCTTTGCCTGGAGCGACAGCCGCCGCTTCTCCAGGCCCTTTCGCAGGCAGAGCAGCAACTCGTCCGGCGTAAAAGGCTTCGGCAGATAGCCGTAAGCGCCCTGCCGTGTCGCCTGGATGGCGGTCTCCAGCGTTGCATAGGCGGTTATGACTATGGTTATAATCTCCGGGTCGTGCCCCCGTATCTTGCCCAGTAACTCCACGCCGTCCATCCCCGGCATCTTCAGGTCAGCCAGCACAAGGTCGAAAGGCTCCTCTTTCCTTGTCGCCACGGCCAGACCCTGCAGCCCGTCCTCCGCGACCTCGACATCGTAGCCTTCGGACACGAGGATCTTGCGACAACCCTCGCGTATGCCGGGCTCGTCGTCGACAACGAGGATACGGGCTTCCTCGCCCTCGATGCCGCGCTCTGGATGTGCAGACTCTTCCTTCATGGTTCTCCGGCGCAAGACGCTGAAAACGGCCGCCGCTAGAGCAGCCGCCGGACGTTCTCGAGGAGTTCGTTCGGCTTGAGGGGCTTCTCGAGAAAGATGTCCACCGGCAGCCACGCTTCGTCCTTATCGTACTTCCAGGGAAACCCGCTCTTCTGGTTAATTGCAGTCAGCATTATCAGCGGGATGTTCCTGGTGTCCGGGTTATTGCGCAACTGCCTGGCCACGTCGAAGCCTTCATCGACCGTGTTCATCATCACATCCAGAACAATCAGATGCGGCTTGTCGCTGAATGCCTTTGCCAGGCCGTCCTGACCGTTCAATGCGTAGGCCACCTGGTAGCCCTTCTCCTCGAGAACGGCCTTGTTTGCCTCGATAAAGTCCATGTCATCGTCGATGACGAGAACTTTCCTGTCTTTCTGCTCTTCTGCTGTCATTGCTTCGCCCTCCAAAGACGTTTTATTAAAATGCTCACCCGCCGCTCGGTCCCGCTCAATTGTTTTCAACTCGGTCCCGTTGAGTAACAAGGGGCAATGTAATCCTGAACGTCGTCCCCTCGCCCACGGCGCTGTCAACGCTTATCTGCCCGGAATGCATCTTGAGTATCCCGTAAGATATCGCAAGCCCCAGGCCGGTGCCCTCGCCCATCTTCTTGGTGGTGAAGAACGGCGTGAACAACTTCTTCTGGTTTTCCTTCGGAATCCCACAGCCGGTATCCCGCACAACCACCTCAACGGTCTTCGGGTCTTTCATCCCGGTGCTCAACGTCAAGGTGCCGCCTCCCTTCATCGCCCAGACGGCATTGCTTATAAGGTTCAGGAAAACCTGCTGCAACTGATTCTCATCGGCCATTATCTCCGGTATCCCGCCGTCAAAATGTTTTACGACCTTGATGTCCTTGAACCCGGGCAGACTGCTCGAAGCCTTCAGCGACCGCTCAAGCGCTTCATTGATATTCATGGGTTCCTTGTTGAACGAACCCTGGCGGCTGAAATTCAAAAGGTCCTTAACAATGTTCTTGCATCTTGTCGCCTCGGACACGATTACCTCCACGTCCTCCGCCTCCTTGCCTTTCCCCTTGAGTTCCTTGAGCAGGAGGTGGGCGTAAAGCAGTATCGAACCCAACGGGTTGTTCAACTCGTGGGCGACACCGGCGGACAACTGCCCCACACTGGCCAGTTTCTCGGCGTGTATCAACTGGTCCTGCGTGACCTTCAATTCCCTGTTCGAGTTTTCAAGGTCGGCCAGCGCCTCTTCAAGGCCCTCTATCAGGTAAGGCAGGCACATCTCGGGTTCCGCCAGGCCCTGACAAACCGCCACGGCCTTCTCGCGGCAGGTGGGATAGCCGCACGCCCCGCAGTCCAGTTCGTCCTCCGGCGAAAACTTCTTCATCTTTCTAAGCACCGCCGTTATCTCCTCCTCCGGCGGGTACGGCAGTATTTTATTATCAACCGTGAACGACCTGCCCATGTCAACATCCGCGAAAACTTTTCTGCCGTCTTCCTTGCCCAGTTGGTTCGCACGCTCCGCGCTCCACTTCACGTAGTCGGCCACTATCTCGCGCCTGCGGAACGTGCTCAGGTCGTTAAGCATCTTTGGCCCGGCGATACAACCCTCGCAGAACAGGACGTCCAAGAGTTTCGCATGTACATTGCCCCTCCGCGCCTCGCGGAGCAACGGTATGGCGCGTTCCTTGCCTTCCGAGACTATGATGTCCTTCTCCAGCACGTCCTGGCTCAGACCGGAACTCTTCAACAGTCCGCCCGATATCGGGAACGACCGCGCCACACCCGCGTCCGGGCCGTCGAAATCCGACAACTCCATGTTCGCCGGGTCAACGTTGCTCTCCTCGAGCATCTCGGTGAATTCGCGAAAGGTCAGGACTGCGCTCACCAGTCCGGCGACGTTCCTGTCCTCCATTTCCACCTTTTTTGCGATGCACGGGCCGATGAATACGATTTTGGGCTCGTCGCCGTACCTGGACCTCAGCGCTCTGGCAAGCGCTATCATCGGGGAAACGACAGGCGCGAGGCGCGGCACCAGTTGCGGCAGGTATTTCTCGACGTAGCCGACGATCGCCGGACACGGGGTTGTTATCAGCAAGTCGCCGTCCTGCCCGACAAGTTTCTCGTAAGCCGCGCTGACGAGGGCCGCCCCCAGCGCCACCTCCCAGACCTCCGAGAAACCCAATGCCCTGGCGCCGGCGACAACCTGACCGGGCTTCAGGGTGTCAAAGGCCGCCGGAAAAGACGGCGCAAGACAGGCGATGACCCGGCCGTCGCTCTCAAGCATGTCATAGACGATTTCCTTGTGGCTCAGGATGCTCTTCGCGCCCTGCTTGCAGACCTTCACGCAGTTGCCGCAGGCGATGCAGCGCTCCTCTATCACCATCGCCTGGCCCTCGACGACCTTTATCGCCCTGGCGGGGCACTCGCGCACACAGGTATAGCACCTGCGGCACTTTTCCTTGATTGTGGTCACTACGCCCATCGCCACAATGCCTCAAAACATAAGGTGTTTAAGCGACCGCACTCGTCACTTCGCCAGGCCGGCCTCCTCCGGTTCTCTCTCTTCTTTAGCAAGGAGTTCGTTGAATTTTCCTCTGCGAGTGTAGTGAGTATGCAGCAGTTCGTGCGACTTATGGCCGAGCGGCTTGCCGAGGAACTCCTCGTACAACTGCTTGATTGCCGGGTTCTCGTGGGATTTGCGGTATTTCTTGCCTTCGTCTTCTTTGTATATTGAGGCGATTCGCGCGCGGCGCACCTCGTCGGTGGTGAGCCTGGGCTGCCCGCCGCCGCCGATGCAGCCGCCCGGGCAGGCCATGATTTCTATGAATTGATAATCGGCCTCGCCCGTAACAACCCTTGTCAGCGCCTTGTGGGCGTTGCCGAGACCATGCGCAACCGCGACCTTGACAGTCACGCCTTCCAGGAACTTCCACTCGGGCACGGCGTTCTCGATCTTCAGCGACGCCTCCTTCACGCCTTTAAGCCCCATGATGGGCTTCACGTGCAGGTTCCCGGTCGGCAACTCCCTGCCGGTTACTACCTCGTAAACCGTTCTCAGCGCCGCCTCCATCACTCCGCCGGTATTGGCGAAGACGTCCGCGGCGCCGGTGGACGCGCCAAGCGGCATGTCGAAGTCCTCGTCCGGCAGGTTCACGAAATCTATCCCCGCTTCCTTAATCATCTGACCCGCCTCCCGCGTCGTCAGGACCGCGTCGACGTCCTGGTAGCCGCTGGAGCGCATCTCGGGCCGCTCACACTCGTACTTTTTCGCGGTGCACGGCATGATGGAGACAACGTACATCCTGGCGGGGTCCACGCCTATCTTTTCGGCGTAATACGTCTTCGCAATCGGCCCGAACATCTGCTGCGGCGACTTGCAGGTGGACACGTTATCGCTTAATTGCGGAAAGAAGTGTTCCATGTACTTTATCCAGCCCGGGCTGCACGACGTTATCTGCGGCAGCGCCACATCCTCGCCGTCCACCAGTTTTCTCTTCAGCCTGTCGAGCAGTTCGTGGCCTTCCTCCATGATGGTGAGGTCGGCGGCAAATTCGGTGTCGAATACCTTATCAAAGCCCACTCGCCTCAGGGCGGCGACCATCTTTTTCGTAACAAGGCTGCCGGGGGGCATGTCGAAGCATTCGCCGATGGCGGAGCGCACCGCAGGGGCGGTCTGCACGACGACGAATTTCTCCGGGTCTTCCAGCGCCGCCCATACGCTCTTAACGTGCGACTTCTCCTTGATGGCGCCCACAGGACAGACGGCGGCACACTGCCCGCAAAGCACGCAGGCCGCGCTCTCCAGCGGATCGTTGAACGAGGGGCCTATCTGCATCTCGAAACCTCTGCCAATCGGGTTGATGGCGCTGACGCCCTGTATCTCGTTGCACACCGCGACGCACCTACGGCAGAGGATGCACTTACTCGAATCGCGCACAAGCGCCGCCGTGGAATCATCCACGTGTGCCTGCGAATGCTCCCCCTCGTATGTAATCTCGCGGATGCCGAACTCTTCGGCAAGTTTCTGCAACTCGCAGTTCTGGTTGCGCTCGCACGTGTTGCACTCAAACGGATGGTCCGAGAGGATGAGTTCGAGTATGGTCTTGCGGGCCTCACGGACCCTTTTTGTGCGAGTAAAGACCTCCATGCCCTCCGCGACCTCCGTCACGCAGGCAGGCACCAGCCCGCGTGCCTTCTTCACCTCCACCAGGCACATGCGGCAGGCGCCTATCGCCTGGAGCCCTTCCAGATAGCACAGTGTCGGGATTCTTACGCCGTTGCGGCGAGCGACCTGGAGAACCGTTTCGCCCTTCTCGGCCGTCACAGGCTGATCGTTAATCTTCAGGTTGATCGTGGTCATGGCAGTTCCTGTTTTAATAAATGAGTTGTTGCCCGGTTACTCTTCCTCACGGTAATCGCATCTGAGGCACCTCTCCGCCTCAAGACGCGCCTGTTTTTCGGTAAGCGCGATTTCAACTTCGTGGAAGTTGCGACGCCTGTCCGAAAGGGCGATGGTCGGCGTGTCAACGCGCGGCCTCTCCACCGGATCGGCGTCCGGGTCGAACTTCGTATCCAACTCCTTTTCCTCCAACCACGGATACGCAAACGCCGGGTCTTGCATTATGTACCGGTCTATGCAAACCGCCGTCTTCTGGCCGTCGGCTATTGCATGCACAACGCTTGACGGCCCGCGGACGATGTCGCCGCCCGCAAAGACATAGGGCAGACTTGTCGCGCGGCTGTCCTTGTCTATCTGCACCGTCTTGTTGCGGTTGAGTTGGAGAACGCCGTCGCCCCTGAAGGCATCCTCATCGGTCCGTTGTCCGATGGCCACTATTGCGGTGTCCGCGGGCAGGTCGAAGGCGCTCTCTTCAACGGGCACGGGTCGCCTGCGGCCGCTCCTGTCGAACTCGCCCAGGGCCATCTCGGTGCATTTCACCGCTCTCAGGCGACCGTTCTCGGTGGAGAACGCCGCGGGCGCAACGAGATATTTCACACGGACGCCTTCCCTCTCTGCCTCGTCCAGTTCCTCGGAACTGACCGGCATCTCGTCGCGCGTTCTACGATAGATGAGGGTAACGCTGTCGGAATCGAGTCTCAAGGCGGTGCGTGCGGAGTCAATCGCGGCGTGCCCGCCGCCGATGACTACGACGTCGCCCAACTTGCCCAAATCTTCACCCGTATTTGCCTTTTTCAGGAAGTCAACGGCGCTGTAAACACCCCGGGCGCCTTCGCCCTCGATGCCGAGTTTCAGGCTGCCCCACGCGCCGATGGCCAGGTAAACGGCCTCAAAACCTTCTTCCTTGAGTCCCTCAATCGTAAAGTCCTTTCCCATGCTCACGTTGGTTCTTATCTCAACTCCAAGGTTACGGATTAAGCGTATCTCGTGGTCCAGGACTTTTCTGGGCAGGCGGTACTCGGGAATGCCGTATCTCAGCATTCCTCCCGGTTCGGGGTGCGACTCAAAGACAACCGGCTTGTAGCCGATTCGCGCCAGAAAGTATGCGCACGACAGGCCGGACGGCCCCGCGCCGATTATCGCCACCTTGTGCTTTGCCCTGTTCTCATCCTCCATCACAACGGGCATGGAGAAGTATTCCGTCTCCGTGTCGGCCAGGAATCTCTTGAGCGCACGTATCGAAACCGGCGAGTCCAGTTGCGCCCTGCGGCACTTTGTCTCACAGGTGTGCATGCATACGCGAGAGCAAATCGACGGGAAGGGGTTGCGGTCCCTGTGCAGTTCAAGCGCTTCGCGGTAACGTCCTTCGCTTATCAGG
Source organism: Planctomycetota bacterium (assembly GCA_003644325.1). GTDB lineage: Bacteria > Planctomycetota > B129-G9 > B129-G9 > B129-G9 > B129-G9. The sequence goes on along the minus strand of QNCA01000024.1, from coordinate 1,332 downwards.
CTGACGTAGCCGGGGACGTCCACACCCGCAGGGCACTCGTTCTGGCAGGGCGCCCTTACCAAATCAGCGCAGACCCCCGCGCGGCAATACTTGTAGCGGATGTGTTCTTCGTACTCCTCCCTGAAGTGCCTTATGGTGGAGAGGACGGGGTTGGGAGCGGTCTGCCCCAGACCGCACAGGGCCGTCTCCTTTATCTGGTAGGCCAGTTTTTCCAGTTTCTCAATGTCGCCCTCTTCGCCCTTGCCCTGCGTGATTCGCTCAAGGATTTCGAGCATGCGCTTTGTGCCTATGCGACAGGGGGGGCATTTCCCGCACGATTCGTCCTGGACGAATTCGAGGAAAAAGCGCGCCAGGTCCACCATGCACGTATTGTCGTCCATGATGATGAGCCCGCCGGAGCCCATGATGGCGCCCAGTTCCTCCACCGATTCGTAGTCGAGGGGCAGGTTCAGATGCATCCTGGGAATACAGCCTCCGCTGGGCCCGCCGATTTGCGCGGCCTTGAACGGCCGGCCGTCTCTGATGCCTCCGCCTATATCATACACGACCTCTCCCAGCGTCGTACCCATCGGAACTTCGACCAGGCCGACGTTGTTCACCGCGCCTGTCAGCGCGAATATCTTTGTGCCCTTGCTCTTTTCCGTGCCGACCTCCGTGTACCAGTCCGCGCCGTTGCGGATTATCAGAGGGACGTTGGCGTAGGTCTCAACATTGTTCAGCACGGTGGGCTTGCCCCACAGGCCCTTTTGCGCGGGGAAGGGCGGCCTGGGGCGCGGCTCGCCGCGCCTGCCCTCGATGGAGGCCATCAGCGCGGTTTCCTCGCCGCAGACAAACGCCCCGGCGCCCTTGGATATCTCTATATCGAAGGAGAAATCGGAATCGAAGATGTTGTCGCCCAGCAATCCGTATTCTCTGCAGGCATTGATGGCCTTGCCCACACGTTCAAGGGCGAGAGGATATTCCGCACGACAGTAGATATAGCCTTTGCCGGCGCCGATGGCGCGCGCGGCGATTATCATGCCCTCGATTACGGCGTGTGGGTCGGCCTCGAGGATTGAGCGGTCCATGAATGCGCCCGGGTCGCCTTCGTCGGCGTTGCACAGGACGTATTTCTGGTCGGAGGTCTCCCTGGCCGCGAACTCCCACTTCAATCCGGTGGGGAAGCCGCCGCCGCCGCGGCCGCGGAGGCCGGACTTCTTGACCTCGTCGATAATTCCCTGAGAGGTCATCTCTCTGACGGTCTTGTATGCCGCCTCGTAGCCCTCTCGCGCGATATATTCGTCGATATTCTCCGCCGCAATGAGTCACTTGTTGCGAAGCACGCGGGTTTTC
>QNCA01000023.1 GCA_003644325.1 Planctomycetota bacterium | reverse complement strand
TAAGAACCATTTTAGCGACGGAAAGATGCCGAAACACAGCAAGAGATTTAACGAACTGGCCAAAAAGTTGGAGCCGGGCAAACGCTACACCGTTCAGGAGGCCGTCCGCCTGCTGAAGGAGATGGGAACGACCGGGTTCGACGAAACGGTCGAGATTGCCATGAAACTGGGCATAGACGCCCGGCAGGCCGACCAACTCGTGCGCGGCTCCATATCCCTGCCTCACGGCATAGGCGTTTCCAAGAAGGTCATCGTCTTTGCCGAGGGCGCAAAGGCCGATGAGGCGCGCGCGGCAGGCGCGGAAGAAGTCGGCGCCGCCGAACTGGCCAAGAAGATCGAAGGCGGCTGGATGGACTTCGACGTTGCGGTGGCCTCTCCCGACATGATGAGGGTCGTGGGCAAACTGGGCCGGATACTCGGCCCGCAGGGCAAGATGCCCTCGCCCAAGTCGGGCACCGTGACCGAGGACGTCGCCACCGCCGTCAAAGAGTTCAAGGCCGGGAAACTGGAGTATCGCAACGACGCCGAGGGCAACCTGCACGTGCCCGTGGGCAAGTGTTCGTTTGAAGAGAGCAGGCTCGTCGAGAACATTGAGGCGCTGCTCACGCATATCAAACGTTCCAAGCCGCCGTCCGCGAAGGGCGTCTTCATCCAGAAGGTCGTGGTCTCGCTCTCCATGAGCCCCGGCCTGGTCCTGGCGGTACAATGAACGATCCGTCGCGCGGGTGTTCTTCTCCGCGACTCGATTACGAACAGCGAACTGAAAGCGAAGACACGGAACAATGTCAAAGTTACTCAAGCGGAAAATAAGCGATGAACTGCGGCAGCGCTACAGCGGGATGCGAGACTGCGTGCTGCTGAAGTTCGAGGGTCTGGACGTCCAGAACGCCGATGCCTTGCGCGCGCATCTGCGCCGGTCCGGTATCAGCATCAACGTTGTTAACAACCGACTGACCAGCATGGTGCTCAAGGAGATGGAGTTCGCGGTGGAGGACGACCTCTTCAAGGGCCCGACCGCGATAGCCTGGGGCGGAGAGGACGCGATAAGCGCGCCGAAGGTCATTACCGAATGGATCCGCGCCAGCAAGACCAAGGCGGTGCGGATAAAGGGCGGGTTCCTGGACCGGTCGGCCGTTGACGCGAAGGGCGTCAGGGACCTTGCGAATATCCCGCCCAGGCCCGTGCTTCTGGGCCTCTTGCTGGGCACGATAATCTCGCCGATGACCCGGTTCCTCGGGATGCTCACGTCCCATCAGAGCCGGTTCGTCGGGCTTCTGAACGCGCTCATCGAGAAGCGCGAGAAAGAAGAACCCGCGGGTGAGACGGCCGCCGAAAGGCCGGATGAATCCGGAGAAGAGGCCGCGGCCGAGGCCGCGGGCGGGTCAAAAGAAGAAGAGAAGACCGAACCGAAGGAAGAGCCTTCGGAAAAAATCGAAGAAGAACCGTCGGGGCAATCTTGACAGATAATGCTTTAACGGATTAAATTCCATTGTGTCACATAGTTATTCACCGCGAAACCAAGGGACTTTATTGTTTAAGGAGCGCATCGTGGAAGACAGGCAGTATTCGGATAAAGTAACGCAGATACTCGACAGCATCGAGGGCATGACATTGCTTGAAGTGAAGGAGTTGACGGACGGCTTCAAGGAAAGATTCGGCGTAGAGGCGAGCGCGCCGATGATGGGCATGATGCCCATGATGCCCGGCGCTGCGCCTGCTGCTGAAGAAGAGAAACCCAGCACCGTCAGCGTTATCCTGAAGAGTCCTGGAGAAAAGAAAATCCAGGTCATCAAGGCCGTTCGGGAGATCACTTCGCTCGGCTTGAAGGACGCCAAGGCGTTGGTTGACGCCGCACCGAAAGCGGTCAAGGAGGATCTCTCGCTCGAAGACGCGGAGAAGTTGAAAGAGCAATTAGAGGCCGCGGGCGCGGAGGTAGAGATAAAGTGATTTTTACGTCCTCTCCCGTGCTTACAAGGGCGGCCGTTCGGACATACTTCCTCAATGCTTATACGCAGGGAGGCGTTTGATGGAAATCCGCGACTTTTCCAAGGTCGGCAACCGCATCGACATACCGAATTTGATGCGGCTCCAGGTTGAGTCCTATGAGCGGTTCCTGCAGTCCCGGGTTTCCCCGCAGAACCGGAAAAACCAGGGTCTGGAGGCCGTGCTCAGGGAGACTTTTCCTATAGAGAGTTACGACAAGAAGATGTACCTCGAGTACATCAAGTACGAACTCGGACCGCCGCGCTACGAGTCCGACGAGTGCAGAAGGCTCAAACTCACTTACGGTGCGCCCTTCAAAATCAGGGTTCGCCTGAACAAGGGCAACATCATCGAAGAGGATGTATATCTCGGCGAGATACCCATCATGGTGGGCGGCGGCGAGTTCATCGTCAACGGCGCCGAGCGCGTTATCGTCAGCCAGTTGCACCGCTCGCCGGGCGTGGATTTCACCGAGGACATCCAGCCCGGGGAAAGGCGGCTGCACGGCTGCAGGATCATACCGGAGCGCGGCTCATGGGTCGAGATGAACGTCACCAAGAAAGACCAGCTGGTGGTGCGCATCGACCAGAGCGGCAAGATGCCCGTCACCATGTTCCTGCGCGCCATTTCGCCCGAGTACGGCACCAACGAGGACATCATACGCCTGTTCTATCCCACCGAGGTGATTTCCGTCAGGTCCGAGACGGCCGCCGAGAGGCTCAAGGGCAGGCACGTCGTGGGCGACGTCATCGACGAAAAGACCGGCGAACTCATACTGGAAAGCGGCGGGCTGATAGCCCCCGGCAAGTTGAAAGGGATAATGGAAGGCGCCGTAAAGCGTGTGGAAGTGATAAAGCACGTGGACGACATGCTCATACTCAACACGCTCGCCGAAGACCCTACTCACACGCACGAGGAGGCGCTGCTCAGGATATACGCGCGCATCAGGCCGGGCAATCCGCCCCAGGCCGAAAAGGCGCGGCGGCTGTTCCACGAGAAATTCTCCGACGGGGCCCGCTACCGCCTGGGGCGCGTCGGCAGGTTCCGGATAAACCGCAAATTCGGACTGAACGTCCCCGAGACCGTGATGACGCTGACAAAGGACGATGTGCTGAACGCCGTCTCTTACATCCTCGCCCTGCGCAGGGGAGAGGGCGAGGTGGACGACATCGACCACCTGGGCAACCGCCGGGTACGCACGATAGACGAACTCGTGAGCGACGAGTTCAGGAGGGGCTTCCTGAAACTGCGGCGTACGGTCCAGGAGCGCATGAGCCTGCAGGACCCGGACTCCATTACGCCGCGTTCCGTTATAAACTCGAAGACGATAAGCGCCGCGATAGAGTACTTTTTCGGCCGCGGCGAGTTGAGCCAGGTCGTGGACCAGCACAACCCGCTGGCGCAACTGACGCACGAGCGGCGACTGAGCGCGCTCGGCCCCGGAGGCCTTAACAGGAAGCGCGCCGGCTTTGAGGTCCGCGACGTCCACATCTCCCACTACGGGCGTATCTGCCCGATAGAAACCCCGGAAGGGACGAACATCGGCCTCATATCTTCACTCAGCGTATTCGCCGAGGTTGACGAATATGGCTTTCTTGTCACCCCGTACTGCAAGGTCAAGGCCGGCCGGCCGACCGACGAAGTGGTCATGGTTCGCGCCGACCAGGAGATAGATGTAAGCATCGCGCCGGTGGATTCGACCGAGGGCAGGCACAAGTTCGCCAGCACGGTGCTTGCAAGGCTCAACGGGGATTTCCTGGAACAGAAAGCGGGGGATGTCAGTTACCTGGACGTTTCGCCCATACAGATGCTGGGCGTATCGGCGGCGCTGATACCGTTCCTGGAGCACAACGACGCCAACCGTGCCCTGATGGGTTCCAACATGCAGCGCCAGGCGGTGCCGCTGCTGGTCACGGAGCCGCCGCTGGTCGCCACCGGCATGGAGCGGCATATCGCCGCCAACTCCGGCATGGTCGTCAGGGCGGAAGAGGACGGCGTGGTGGAGGCCGCCGAGGCGGACCACATACAGGTGAACGGCCGCCGCTACGACCTGCGCAAGTTCTTCGGCCTTAACGACCGCACGTGCCTCAACCAGAGGCCCATCGTCCACAAGGGCGACAGGGTGAAGAAAGGCCAGATACTCGCCGACGGCGCCGCCACATACGATGGGGAACTGGCGCTCGGGCGCAACGTGCTGGTCGCCTTCATGCCCTGGGACGGATATAACTTCGAGGACGCGATCCTCATCAGCGAGAGCCTGGTGAAGCATGACAAGTTCACCTCGATACACATAGACGAATTTGACATAGAAATACGCGAGACGAAACTCGGCCGCGAGGAGTTCACGCGCGACATTCCCAACGTCTCCGAGAAGGCGCTGAGGAACCTGGACGAGAAAGGCATAGTGCGCGTCGGCACCTACGTGCGCCAGGGCGACATCCTGGTGGGCAAGGTAGCGCCCAAGAGCAAGAACGAGTTGTCTCCCGAGGAGAAACTGCTCATCGCCATCTTCGGCAAGGGCGGCGAGGACGTAAAGAACGACTCGCTGGAGGTGCCCTCCGGCGTGGAAGGCATCGTCATAGACACCCGACACTACTCGCGCAAGATTCACCTGACCGAAGAGGACCGTCGCAAGAACCAGCGCAAGATCCGCGAGATAAGAAAGGAGATAAACAAGCAGATCATCGCCAAACTCGAGGAGTTGTACAAAGGGCTGCGCGAGACGCTCGGCGGCGCCATAATTGAGCGCGAGACCGACGCGAAGATAAGATTCCACTCGGACCTCAACGAACAGGAGATACGCCTGTTCCTCAACCGGATAGAACCAAGCAACCTGGTAATCCACGGCAAGCGCCAGAGGGACGCCTGCGACGGGATGTACTACCGGTACGTTGCGGTCATCGACAAACTCGAGAACGAACGCGACAGGCGGATAAACGAGGTGATGCGGGGGGACGAGTTGCCCCCCGGCGTGCTCGAGACGGTCAAGGTCTATATCGCCACCAAGCGCATGCTTTCCGTCGGCGACAAAATGGCCGGGCGCCACGGCAACAAGGGCGTCATCGCCAAGATACTGCCCGAGGAGGACATGCCGTTCCTCGAGGACGGCACGCCCATCCAGATAGTTCTCAACCCCCTGGGCGTGCCCTCGCGCATGAACGTAGGCCAGATTCTCGAGACGCACCTCGGCTGGGCGTGCAGGGCGCTGGGTTTCCAGGCCGTCACGCCTCCGTTCGACGGGGCGAACGAGGATGAAATACAAGCCGCGCTCGAGGAGTGCGGGCTCCCGAAGTCCGGCAAGGTAACCCTTCTCGACGGCCGCACCGGCGAGCCGTTCGACCAGCAGGTCACCGTGGGCTACATCTATATGATGAAACTGCACCACCTGGTCGACGACAAGGTGCATGCCCGCGCCACCGGTCCCTACTCGCTCATCACACAGCAGCCGCTCGGCGGAAAGGCCCGCTTCGGCGGTCAGCGTTTCGGCGAGATGGAGGTCTGGGCGCTCGAAGCGTACGGCGCCGCCAGCACCCTTCAGGAACTCCTGACCGTAAAGAGCGACGACGTCGAGGGCCGAACCAAGATATATGAGTCAATGGTCAAGGGCGAGAACACGCTGGAGCCGGGCACGCCGATGTCGTTCGAGGTGCTGACCAGCGAAATCAAGGGTCTCGGCCTGAACATGGAACTCCACAAGAAACGCGTCTGAGAATGGGGCGAGACGGTCGGCGCGTTGGAAAGGCGAGAAAAAGGAAACGCGAACTCGGCCACACAGTTTACGCTTTTTGAGGTGATGCAATGCCGACTAGGGCGATTTACGACAAGATAAACGATTACGGTTCCGTCAGCGTACGCTTGGCATCCCCGGAAGATATCAGGCGGTGGTCCAGCGGGGAAGTAAAGAAGCCCGAGACCATAAACTACAGGACGTACCGCTCTGAGAAAGACGGTCTGTTCTGCGAGCGCATATTCGGCCCGGAGCGGGACTGGGAGTGCTTCTGCGGCCGCTACAAGGGCATCAAGTACAAGGGCACCGTGTGCGAGCGCTGCGGGGTTACCGTCACCCACTCCAAGGTCCGCCGCAAGCGCATGGGCCACATAGAGCTGGCCGCGCCGGCCGTGCACATATGGTTCTTCAAGGCGATGCCCTCCCGCCTGGGGGCGTTGCTGGACCTGAAAGTAAACTCGCTGGAGCGGGTTATCTACTTCCAGTCCTACATCGTGGTCGACGGCGGCGACACGCCGCTGAAGGTAAAGCAGTTGCTTACCGAGGACGAATACCGCGAGTGCCGCGCCAAGTACGGCTCTAACTTCAAGGCCATGATGGGCGCGGAGGCGATAAAGTACATCCTGAAAAACATCGACCTGGAAGAGATGGCGACGGAGTTGCGCCTGCGCCTGAAAGAGACAGGCTCCAAGCAGAAGGCGCACGACTACGCCAAGCGCCTCAAGATAGTCGAGGCGCTGCGCCAGAGCGAGAACAAGCCCGAGTGGATGACCCTCGACGTCATCCCCGTCATACCGCCCGACCTGAGACCCCTGGTGCTTCTGGAGAGCGGCAACTTTGCCACCTCCGACCTGAACGACCTCTACAGGCGGTTGATAAACAGGAACAACAGGCTGAAGAAACTTCTCGACCTCAACGCGCCCGAGGTGATAATCAAGAACGAGAAGCGCATGCTCCAGCAGTCCGTCGATGCGCTCTTCGACAACGACCGGTGCCGCAGGCCGGTGCTCGGCAGCAACAACCGCCCGCTGAAATCGCTCACCGACATGATAAAGGGCAAGCAGGGACGCTTCCGCGAGAACCTCCTGGGCAAGCGCGTCGATTACAGCGCGCGCTCCGTCATCGTGGTCGGGCCGGAGTTGCAATTGAACCAGTGCGGCCTGCCAAAGAAGATAGCTCTGGAGTTGTACCAGCCCTTCATAATCCGGCGGCTGAAAGAGTTGAACTTCGCCGAGACCATCAAGAGCGCAAAGAGAATGCTCGAACGCAAGGACGAAGAGGTGTGGGACATCCTGGAGGACGTGATTTACAAGCATCCCGTGCTGCTCAACCGCGCTCCCACCCTGCACCGCATGGGGATACAGGCGTTCGAGCCGGTGCTGGTCGAGGGCAACGCCATAAGGGTACACCCGCTGGTATGCGCGGGCTTCAACGCGGACTTCGACGGAGACCAGATGGCGGTGCATCTGCCGCTGAGCATCGAGGCGCGCACCGAGGCCAGCCTGTTGATGATGAGCACGCACAACGTTTTCTCACCCGCCAACGGCGGGCCGATTATCTCGCCCTCGCAGGATATCGTGCTGGGGTGTTACTACCTCACGGTCGATGCGTTGGAAGACACGGAGCGCCGGCGGACCTTCGGCGATGAAATGGAGGTCTTCCTGGCGCTTGACGAGGGGAAACTGAGCGTGCGCACGCCCATACTGTTGCGGCCGCGGGAGAGGCGCTTGGTGAAACACGGCCCCGGAATGGAGGCCGAGGATGTGGGCGAGGGGCTGGTGGAGACCACGGCGGGACGTGTCGTGTTCAATGACATCCTGCCGAAGGGAATACCCTTCTACAACTACGTGATGGATAAGAAGGCCATCAACGATGTGATAAGCGACTGCCACTCGGCGCTGGGCATCGAGCCGACGCTGAAACTGCTGGACGACGTGAAGACGTTGGGCTTCAAGTACGCAACGCTTTCGGGTCTCTCTTTCTCCGGCGTGGACCTCCGTATGCCCAGCCGCAAGGCGGAGATAATCGCCAGGGCCGAGGCGCAGGTGGAAAAAATAGCCAAACTCTACAAGAAGGGCGTCATCACCGAGGGCGAGCGGTACGGGCAGGTCATCGACTGTTGGACACAGGCGACCGAAGAGGTCAGTGACGAGATGCGCCGGGAGTTAAAAAACGACACCCGCGACGGCAAGCCGTACCTGAATCCCATCTACTGCATGGAAGCCAGCGGCGCGCGCGGCACCGCACAGCAGATACGCCAACTCGCCGGCATGCGCGGGCTGATGGCGAAACCCTCCGGCATGATTATAGAGACCCCCATCAAGGCGAACTTCCGCGAGGGCCTGAAGGTGCTGGAGTACTTCTCGTCCACTCACGGCGCTCGAAAGGGACTGGCCGACACCGCTCTGAAGACCGCCGACAGCGGATACCTGACCCGCAAACTCGCCGACGTCGCACAAAACGTGGTCGTCAACGAGCATGACTGCGGCACCCTCAACGGCGTAACCAAGGCCACCGTGTACAAGGGCGACAAGGTCGAGGTGCCGCTGAGACAACTGATAACGGGCCGCGTTGCCCGCACCACCATTCGCGACGTCGTGACCGGTGAGGTCGTCGTCGGCGAGAACGAACTCATAACCGCGGACAAGGCGCTGCGTATCGAACAGCTCGGCTTCGAAAAGATACGGGTGCGCTCTCCGCTCACCTGCGAAACGCCTCTGGGTGTCTGTGCCAAATGCTACGGCATGGACCTGGCCCGCGGGGACCTGGTCGAAGAGGGAATGGCGGTGGGCATTATTGCCGCGCAGTCCATCGGCGAGCCCGGCACCCAGTTGACCATGCGTACCTTCCACATCGGCGGTACCGTATCGTGGGAAGTGGAGGAGAGCGAGATAAGGGCCAAGAATGCCGGGACCGTCAAGTTCGTCAACCTCAATGTAGTGACAAACAAGGAGGGTCAGCGGGTCGCGCTCAACCGCGACGGCGAAATACAGATACTCGACGCCAAGGGACGCGAACTCGAAAAGCATCCAGTCCACGCCGGGGCGGAAATCCTGGTGAGCGAGGACAAGGAGGTCAAGGCCAAGGCCCTGCTCATGCGGTGGGACCCCAACATGCTGCCCATCCTTGCGGAGATGCCCGGCCAGGCGGCTTTCGAAGGCATCGTCGAGGGCGAGACAATGAAGGAGGAGACCGACCCCTCGGGGTTCAAGCGCAAGGTTATCATCGAACACAAGGGCAACCTGCACCCGCATATCATGCTGAGGGACAAGAAGGGCAACCTCTTGGTCGCCTACGCGATACCCGAGAAGGCGCACATTGTCATTGAGGAAGGCGAGTGGATAGAGGCCGGCGCGGTGCTGGCCAAGACGCCGCGCGAGATAACCGGTACGCAGGACATCACCGGCGGCCTGCCGCGCGTGACGGAACTCTTCGAGGCCCGCAGGCCGAAAGACCCCGCCGTAGTGAGCGAGATCGACGGCGTCGTGGAACTGGGAGAGAAGAAACGCGGCAAACGCACGATAATCGTCAAGAGCGACGTCGGCGAGCCGGTGACGCACCTGGTGCCGCACGGCAAGCACCTGCGTGTCCACCGCGGCAGCCGTGTCAAGCACGGCGATCCCCTGGTGGACGGGCCGCTGGTGCCGCACGACATACTGCGCATCAGCGGCGAGGAAGCCCTCCAGATGTACCTCCTGCGCGAAGTGCAGAACGTCTATCGCTCGCAGTCGGTCAACATCGACGACAAGCATATAGAAATAATCATAGCCCAGATGACGCGGCGGGTTGAGATAGAGGATCCCGGCGACACGGACTTTCTGCCCGACAGCATCGTGGACAAGTTCCAGTTCCGTGAGGAGAACCAGCGCGTGATGAAGAATAAGGGCAAGCCGGCCAAGGCTCGACCGGTGCTGCTGGGCATCACCAAGGCGGCGCTTCATTCCGAGAGTTTCATCTCCGCCGCATCCTTCCAGGAGACCACCAAGGTGCTCACCCAGGCCGCTATCGCCGGCAAGGTGGACAACTTGCTCGGACTGAAGGAAAATGTTATACTCGGTCACATGGTTCCGGCCGGTACCGGTTTCAAGGCCCATCACAACACGACGCTGAGGAAGGCAGAACCGGACAAACTAATCAACGCACAGGAGTACCTTAATGCCGACAATTAACCAGTTGGTGCGACGGGGCCGCAAAAAGGCGCGCAAGCGCAGCAAGTCCCCCGTCTTGGACAAGTGCCCCCAGAAGCGCGGGGTGTGCCTCATCGTGCGGACCCAGCCGCCGAAGAAGCCCAACAGCGCCCTGCGAAAGATAGCGCGCGTGAGGCTGAGCAACGGCAAGGAAGTCACCGCATACATCCCGGGCATCGGGCACAACCTGCAGGAACACTCGATCGTGCTCGTCCGGGGCGGCAGGGTGCGCGACCTGCCGGGCGTACGATACCACGTGGTTCGCGGCGTGCTCGATTCCATAGGCGTCGGCGAAAGGAGGCAGAGCCGCTCCAAGTACGGCGCCAAAAGGCCCAAGTAGTTTCACACGGAGAGATTCATGGCAAAGAAATTCACTGCCAGCGCGGAGACCCTCAAACCGGATGTCAAATATGGCAACAAGGCCGTCAGCAAGTTCATTAACTGCCTGATGCTCAAGGGCAAAAAGAGCGTCGCGGAAAAAATCTTCTACACCTCGATGGATATCATCGAGAAGAAGATGAAGACCGAAAAGCCCGAAGAGATATTCATCCAGGCGCTGGAAAACCTCAAGCCCGACATAGAGGTCCGCTCCCGGCGGGTGGGGGGGCAGACCTACCAGGTGCCCACACAGGTCAGCGCAAAGCGCCGTCAGTCCCTTGCGATGAAGTGGCTGCTGGAAGTTGCGCGAAAAAAGAAAGGCCGCCCCATGGCGGACAGACTTGCCGCTGAAATTATGAACGCTTACAACAAGGAAGGCGACGCCATCACCAAGCGCGCCAACGTGCACAAGATGGCCGAGGCGAACAAACTCTTCGCACACTTCGCGTGGTGAGATTAGAGGGGCGGCCCGGTCGGAATGATTGGGGCTGCCCTTTCTTTGTGCCCCGTTTTCTGAGACCCGAGACCCCGAAGTAGCAGGCAAGTGGCAAAGCAGGGGAATAGGCGAATAGGAGAGGAGAAATATGTTTCAGGTTTCAGGTTTAAAGTTTCAAGAACGGCCCCCAATATCGCGG
>QNCA01000022.1 GCA_003644325.1 Planctomycetota bacterium | reverse complement strand
GCACGCGCGAGCCTTTCGGAAGGCTGCTCGTGGCGGGCGTGGTGGGCCTGCTCGCCGCGCAGGTGTACATCAACGTCGGCATGACGATGGGATTGATGCCGGTAACGGGCATGACCCTGCCCCTGGTCAGTTACGGCGGGTCGTCGATGCTCTCATCTTTCATCCTTCTGGCCCTTGTGGCCAACGTTGCCATGCACCGCATACCTGTTTTCTCATCCAAGGAATTCACCTGCTGAAAGCGCCCCCTCGCACGTACGAGAGGGCGCTTTGCTTCGCAGCATGGCGATTTGGGCAGGGGTCTCTCCCGGCTTCAAGGGTTTCTCCGACGGAGAACGCCATGAGGCCGGTGTGACTATTCACCGAGGATGTCGTTGAGTTTGTCCTTTGCGTCGTTGGCGAAACCTTGCTCCATCGGGGTCTCTTCGCGATTTTCCCGGTCGGATTTCTCGAAGATGTCCGTCAGTCTGCGCGACGCTTCCTGCGCGTACAGGCGCACCATGCCTATGGTGGTGTTCTCGTCAAAGACGATTCCCAGCAGCGTCCTGTCGCCGACGAGCGTCAACTGAATACTGTCCTTCTTGCCCTGGTGGAACATGATGCTGAATTCATCCTCGCCCAGGCAGTGCGCCATCTCCCTGGTGGCGGCGAAACTGCCCGCGACCAGGGCCGAGACGCTGTCCATGTCGAATTCCACGGGCGCTCCCTGGCGTGTGACCAGGTGTCCTTCCCTGTCAACCAGCAGCGCGAGTTTGGCGCCGGACAGTTTCAGGAATTCCTCGAGCACTCTGTCGATGCGTTTGATGTCCTTTTCATAGAAGACAAGGCGGTTGTTTCTTAATTTGTCTTCTGTTCGCATTGCATCCTCCTGCCACGGACTGAGGTCAAGCGGTTAAGTTCGTTTTTTCCCGGTTTTTCAAGCCTGCGTTTCAGGCAACAGCCGGTCCGGCGTTTACCGGCCCTTTTTCCGTTCTCCGCTCCCGGTGGAGATTTGTCGTCTCAACTGAACAGCACCAGCAGCAGTCCGACGAGGGCGGCCGCCGCGCCCACCGTTACGGCCGCCGCGATCCAAATCCCGTTGGTTTTTTTCTGCTCGAATCGTTGAATGGTCCGCGTGTCCCTTCCCGCCGTGTCGGTGTTCAGGGGCCTTCGGTCGCCGGTGCGCGGGAATCTCGAGGTGTCGGCCCGCGAGGGGAACGCCTCCCCGGGGACTCCGCGGCGGATGTCTTGCCTCGAATGCCCGTCGGTCCGGCGGGTCTGCGGGGTTGCCGCGGATCTCGCCGATCCTGCGGCGGCGCGGGCGGTCCGTGTCCCGGCGCCTATAAGTTGCGGCCCCGGCTGCGTCCACTCTTTTGTCGCCGTCTTCCCGGCATCCCGCGCGGCCTCTATCGCGCTCGTGTCGGGGGTGGGGCGGCGGCGCGTTTTCCGGTGCCGGGTGTTGAGCGTTTCCAGGACCATGCCCGAGACGGCCTTGAGCGTCTGCATGACGCCGGTTCCTTTCACCGCCACTCCCTCGAAATACGGCCGTCCGTCCGCGTTGAGCGCCTTGTCCAGGGTCTTTACATCTACGATGTTGGGCAGGTCGCGCTTGTTGTACTGTATGACAAGGGGCAGTTCTTCGATGCTCAGGCCGTTTTCCTTGAGGTTGCGGCGGAGATTCTCGAATGATTCCAGGTTTTCGTCGAACTTGTCTTTTTGCGAGTCCGCCACGAAGACCACGCCGTCGGCCCCTTGCAGCACAAGCCGCCGTGTAGATTCGTAGAACGTCTGCCCCGGGACGGTATATAACTGAAACTTGGTGTTCATGCCCGCGACCGTGCCGATGTTGAGCGGCATGAAGTCAAAGAAAAGGGTCCTGTCGCCTTCCGTGGCTATGGACGTCAGTTTCCCGCAGTGTTCCTTCGGGGCGAACTCGTGCACCTTTTCCAGGTTGGTCGTCTTGCCGCTCAGGCCCGGACCGTAGTAGACGATCTTGCAGTTTACCTCACGTCTGGCGAAGTTTATCTGGACCATTATTCCGTCAATCCTTGAGTGTTATGCGGGCTTTCTTGCGTATCCGGCGCACGGCGCTTTGCATTTCCAGTATTGTGGCGTCGATGTTGATGGTGCGTTCGGTTACGACGACCAGGTACGCTATCTCGGCATCCACCAGCGCCAGGCGTCCGAAAGAGGCGGTCAGGATGAAGAGCGAAAAACCTTCCTCATTGATTTTCCTGAGCGCTCGTGTCGTAGTGCGTATGACGGAAGTGGCCAGCGCCGCTACCGCTTCTTCTTCCAGACCTTCGCCCAGTTCGGAGGCTACGACCATGCCGTCTCTTGTCACCAGCATGCTGCCGTTGATACCTACGACCTGGTTGAGGTTTTTGAGTGTATCTCGCATCTGTTCCTATGCCCCCTGGTCCGGCTGAGCGGTATCGGCGTCGGGCTTCTCTTCCTCTTCCTCTTGCGCTTCATCTATGACGGGAGCGGTCAGGAGGCAGTCCTCGGCCACTTCCTGCATGCGTTTTCGCATTCTCTCCCGGTTGGACGGTCGGGCGGATGTTATGCCCGAGATCAGCCACCCTTCCACGGAGTTCACGAGGATGTGCCCGAAGGGTCCCTCTATTTCGCCGCTTTCGAAACTTCCCAGGTCCATCCTCAGCGCGTAGTCGTTCGTATTGTCGTGGATTTCCCGTGTTGCCAGCGCCAGCGCCTCGGTGTTGATGGGGTCGCCCTCCTGCCGCGCCTCGGCGGCCAGAGAGCCGTCTGGGTTCAGGACGACCATTGCCCGCGCACCGGTGTCTTCCAGGGCCGGTGTCAGCGCCTTACTTGTCTTCTCGGCATCTATTCTGCGCCGGACCTTCCCGTCTTGCACGCCCCGGACGCATTTCTCCAGGTAGCAGAGCAATCCCGCTTCAACGGCCATGCGCCTCTTTTGTGAGATGTCCCTCACCAGGTCTTCCACGGGCTCGTCACGGCGAGACATCTCCAGGGCCTTATCCAGCATCTCCTGTGCATGTTCGTCCTCGGGGTGCGACACGAGCAGTTTCTTCAGGGCATGTATGGCCGACTCCGCGGCGCCCACGGCCATGTAGAACTCGGACAGCAGTATCGCCGCCGCATAGTCGGTGTCGTCCAGAGAGACCGCTTTTTCGAGGTTTGCCAGCGCTATTACGGCGTCCCGGGGCATGTAGTCCCGGGCATATCTGCTTATGCGCAGTTCGGCGACGTTGAGATAAATGCGAACGGAATTCGGGAATTTCGCCAATCCCGCGGCGCATGTCTCCAGGGCCTTGTCTATGTCGCCCACGGTGCGGTAGAGCGCGGCCAGATTGGCGTAAGCGTCCGGGTTCGGGTTTTCGGTTATTTCCTGACCGGCCTTCAGGAACTCCTCGTAGAGGTCGGTGCGCTTTATGCGTTGTTCCAGGAGGCGTAACTTGTGGGATTCAGGGTACTTCAGCAGGCCTTCCTCGACAAGCTTTCGCGCCCTGTCGAACTTTTGGTACCTGAGATAGTGTTCCGCCAGCGCAGCGAGGGACGAAGGCCCGGGCGCTTTCTTGTACGCCCTGGTCAACTTTCTTTCCATCTTGCGAGGTGTGATGGGCCGTTTTCTTCTTGGCTTTTCGGACATGCTGGTCGGTTCACCCAAAAATGAGCAGCGCAAGGTCCTGCGCTCTTGGAGTTCGAGTCTCCGGTCATTGCTTTCTTGACACAAAAAGGCGGGGACGCCGGTCTCTTGGCACACAGGCCACAGGCTCCCCGCCATTATCGCTTTGTCATATACACCTGCGGAAGTATCGTCGTGTTTGCCCGAATTCTTTAAGCATTTCGCCGCCTTTTGACAGTGGACGATTTAGCGACTGACGTTTTTTTTCAATCACCTGCCCGGCGCGTTTGCCGCCGGAGTCCCGCCGCTCTCGCTCACTCTTCTATGCTGTAGAGGTGGTGGTCGTTCGAGCCGAAGTAGAACCTGCCCCCGTGCGACAACACCTTGGAATATATGGCGCTATCGGTGCGGAACTTCCATCTGAGCGACCCCGCCTCCAGGTCAAGCGCGTACAGCACGCCGTCCGTAGCGCCGCAGACGACCTGGCCCCTCGCGGCGGATATGGTGGGCGTGGCACGTATCGCGCCTTTGAAGCGATAGCGCCACAACAGACCGCCGTCCGACGCCGACAGCCTGAACAGCCAGCCGCCGTCGTTACCGAACAGTAGCGTGCCGTCAACGAGCGCCGGCGAGGAGCGTATGGCGGTTCGGGATTCGTATCTCCAGGATTCCCTGCCGGATTTGGCGTCAAGACAAAGCATGCCGCCGTTCATGCAGCCTGCGTATATCTTGCCGTTCAGTACGCGGGGCGTGCCCGTGACGCCCCCCGCGAGCGACCTCTTCCAGATAACGGCGCCGTCTTTCTGAGACAGGCACAGCAGCGTGCCGTCGAGGGTTCCGGTGAACAACTTGTTGCGCCATGGGGCCGCCGAGCAGACGATGCCGGCCTCGGTGGATTTGGACCAGCGGACCTCCCCCGTTTTCGCGTCTATCGCCAGGATTTTGCCGGCGTCCGAGGTGATAAAGACCATCGAGCCGTCCTCGGAGGTCGTGGGCGCCGCGCGGAGCATGCCGCCTGCCTTGGCGCTCCAGAGTACCTCGCCCCCGACGGCGTCGAGGCAGTAAAGGTTGCCGTCAAAGCAGCCGGCGTAAACGCGCCCCCCCAGCAGGAGCGGCTGCGATACCACGTCCGCCATGAGGCCGAGTCGCCTCTTCCATTTCAATCTGCCGTCGGCCGTATAGAGGCAGTACAGGTTGCCGTCCCGGCTGCCCAGTATCAGGGTCTTCTTGAAGACAACCGGCGGCGCCTCGACGGGTTGGGAAGTCTTGAATTTCCACCGGAGCGTCTTGGCGAGTTCCACGTGCAGTTTCCATCCTTCGGACGAAGGTTGTGTCACCTTTGTTGCGACGTCGTACCGGTCTCCCGCGAAGCCCGGGAGGGATATCGTCACAATGGGCGCTCGCGAAGGGTGATAGTGCAGCACGTAGGGTGTCGTTCCCAGCAGTTTCCCGTCGGCACGCACCTCCGCGCCGTGCGGCAGGGACGTTATGAGCAGCGGGAATTTCAACTCTTTCGCATGCCTGCTCAGGGGATAGCCCCAGTATATCTTCGAGTTGTATTCGAGGACCTCCTTGAGCCGGTTTTCACTTTGGTATTTTTGCGCCAGTTTCCACAGGTCCTCGGTTTCCTTGATATATTTGTTAATCCTTGCCGTTTCTTCCTCGGCGTACTGTTTGAGGCCGTCCTCCCTGGCGAACTCCCTCAGCCGGGCCAAGACCTTCAGGGCGTTTTCCAGCCTGCCTTCCCGTTCTTCCTCCCTGGCGGACCGCGTCAGGAGTTTTATTTGCTTGCCGTAGAAGAGGTCTTTCTTCTTGTTGATTTCTTCGATTTCTTTGCTTGCCTGAAGCGCGGTTATGCTGAACGGATAGGCGTTTATAATCATCTGGTAGCACTCGACCACAGTGTCGTAGTCCTCGTTTTGTTCGGCCGTTGCTATGGCGCCGTTCAACTCGTTTCTCAGGCTGCGGGCCTTGTACTCGTAACCGCCTGCCAGCATCATGAACCCCAGGGCCACGATTCCGACAATTGCGAAGATCTTTATCTTCTTGCGGCGCGACTCCCGGTAGAGCAGGGTCTCTATTTTTCGCCTGACGTCGTTGCGCAGGGGCCGGATTATCAGCAGTTTCCTGAGCACCGCCACGGCCTTGCCCGTCCGACCGAGTTTCAGATAGTCCTCGGCCAGTTTCTCGTAATGAATCTCCGCCTCTGCGAACTGTCCGCCGTCCAGCACTATGTTCAGCAGCCGTATTCGTGAAGGGATATCGTCCGGGGCCAGTTCGAGGAGCATCTCGTAGACGGACTTGCTTTCGTCACGCTTGCCGAGTTCATCGTAGAGGGCCGCCAGTCGTTTGCCCACGCGTATGGAGGATTGCATGTCGTCGAGGTTCGAATAGATGATCAGGAGTTTACGGAGCACCTCGGGGTCGGCGGCATGAATGGACACGGACCGCTCGAAGTATTTCGCGGCGAGTTCCTGATTGTTTTCGTCGAGCAACAGTTCGCCGACGTGGTTGTACTTGGCCGCGGCCATGTGGCCCTTGCCGAACTGCTCGTAGGTGCGGGCGATTGCCTTCTGCACCGCGATGTCCTTGGGGGCGCGCGAAGCGGCGAGTTCGTATAACTTCAGGCACTTGTCTATGTCGCCTATCCGGGCGAACCGCTCCGCGGCCTCCATCAGTTCTTTCACGTCCGCAAGCCTGACCGCCCGCGTTTCTATGAACTTTGCCAGGGCCCTGCACACGACGAAACTGCCGTACGCGGTCTCGTTGCTTACCTCTTGCACCGTGCGCGTGCCGTCGAACAGCTGCAGCAGTTCCGCGGTTTCTTCCGCTTCGAGGTCCTCGGTCGCAAGACCTTTGGGCGCCTTGCCGGTGTGCCTGTAAACGTCCCTGATGGATGGGATGACGGCGGCGATGGTCTGCCATTCGTCCGCGCGCCGCGCGGCTTCCATCACCAGTTCCTGTACGTTCAGAGACAGGCTGATAGTTTCCGAGGGCCTGTTCACTTCACCTATCGTCGGCAGGTCGGGCGAGAATTCGAAGTGCGCGTCCTTCCAGGTGAAGAGGCCGTAAATCTCCTCTTCTATCTGGAATTTTACCGCGTCGTTCATCTCCTCCCGGGTTATGACGCCCATGCCGACCAGTGTCTCGCCGAGATGCTCCCTGGAGTGTTCCTGGATCTTCAGCGCGGCGTCCAGTTCGTTGCGTGTTATCTTTTTCCGGCCGAGCAGTATCTTGCCCAGGCGCAGGGCCTTGCGTGTGCCGGAGGAGTGAAGTGTGACGCGCCCCCCCTCGAAGTAAATGCGCTTCTTGCTGTCCTTGTCGTAGACTACAAGCGTGCCCCGGGACTGATTGTTGGCCAGAGTCTGGAAGATGTCAGCCAGTTGAATTGTCCCCAGGTCGCCCTTGAGCGCCATGGTACCTGGCCCCTTAATTTGCCGCAGGTCCGGTTTAAGCGGTTGTACGGGGATTAACCTTGGCGAATGACCGGCAGGTGATGAACATTTAAGGAATGTCCGACCGATGGTGGCGCGCGATATGCCGCCGGCGTTTAAGTATTTCCGTTGAGGGGAACCCGAGAGTCGGCCCGTTAGCCGGTAAATCTTATTATCGGCAAGCAATTGCGGAATCTTTTCGCTTTTTACTCAAGTTGACTGACTTTTTCTGGACGATGGTAGGTGCTTGATTATAATCTGCTGTTTCACAACACCTTACGGTGACAGTCACCAATCTACGATCCGTTCCGACAAGGCCGGAACGGCTCCGTAATTGGTAACAGTCACCGAGGTTAACAAAAACTCAGTCAACTTGAGTATTTTGATTTTTTTCTTGGCGCTCTTGGCGTTCTTGGCGGTCAAGCCTTTAGGCGGGAGGCCACGATTTCGCGGACCCGTTTGCCGCAGACACTGCCCCCTATGCGCCGGGTTACCATGCCCGTGTAATAGCGGAGCCGTTTGTCGGGATTGTGGTCGGACGTGAAGTACTCGAATGTGTTTTCGGATATGATTTTCCCCACCAGGTCGTTCAGTTCCTTTTCGTCCACGATCAGCAGGCCCAGATTTTCCACGGCCTCTTCGATAGATTCATCCGGATTGTCGGCGATTTCCTTCAGCAGTTTCACCAGCGCCCATCGTTGCAGGCCCTTGTCCCCGGCGGTTCTGAACATTTCCACCAGCCGTTCGTTCGGTATCGAGTCGACATCGTGGCCGGAGCGGCGCAGCGCCTTCATTGTCTGCGCCAGCAGCACGCCGGCGGTTTTCGGATTGACCGGGGTTTCCGATACTATTCTGTCGAACGCCTCGGCGCGGGGCGATATCATCAGGACTTCGATAACGTCTTCGGGCAGTCCGAATTGGCGGTATCGCGCGGCGCGTTCCCAGGGCGGTTCGGGCATTGCGGCGCGGATATTTTCCACGCGCTCGCGCGTGATGCCGGACGGCGGGGAGTCGGTGTCCGGGTACATTCTGTTCGGGCCGGGCAAGATTCGTTCGAACACGGTCGTGCCGTCGCGCATGGCCTGGCGCGTTTCGCTGGGCACGCCCACGGTGGCGTCCACGGCGCGCAGGCGGATTTCCTCCACGGCGGTCCTGGTGTCGGCGGCGCTGCCCCATGTTACGAACACCGCGTCGGGCACCTGGGCGTTGAGCCGTTTGCGCAGCGCGGCCAGTTCGTTTTCCCAGCCGGCATATTGGGGAAACGCGTCGGAGTGGAAGAAGTTTGGCAGTTTGTCCAGGCACGCTACCACACGCACACGGCCCTGGAATTCGCGTTCGAACGTCACGTCTTCCCAGATGGGGTGTTTCAATATTCCGGCGAAACCCTTCAGGCACAGGCCGCGCAGCGTCATGCCTTCCGCCACGGCCTTGCGCAGCACGGGGTTTTGCGACCTGCGGAACAGGTCTGTCACCACGTCCGTGCGCGAGACGAGCGTATCCTTTGTAATGCCGCGCGCGTGAAGTTCGCTGCGTATGTCCAGCAGGACTTTCTGCCGGACCGCCTCGTTGTGTACCAGCAGCGGGACGCGCGGTATGCGCGGCACTCCCTTGATTTCCACGCGGGTGCCGCCCGCGATGCTCACGTTCACGTCTTGCCGCACGCTGCCGATGCCCCGGCGGACCTTGCCGGTTATGCGCGTGATCTTGTGTATCAGCCACAGCATGTCCGCCACTTCCTGCGGGGTGCGCAGGTCGGGGTAGGTAACAACCTCTACCAGCGGCATGCCCAGGCGGTCCGTGTTGAAATATATATCGTGACCGTTGTCGCGGATCTCGCGGCAGGAGTCTTCTTCGTAGCCCAGTTGGATGATTCCAACCTTCCTGCCGCCCAGCGGCACCCAGCCTTCAACGCCCACGATGCCGGTGCGCTGGAATCCCGTGGGGATGCTGCCGTCCAGGTATTGCTTGCGGATGACGTGAAACTCGTCGACTATCCGGCAGTTCAGCAGCAGCGCTATCTCAATGGCGATATCCAGACCACGCTGGTTGACCGGGAAGGGCGGAGTGTCGTCCATTTCGTAGGTGCAGACAGTTTCATCATTTATGAGATAGTGGACGTTCTTTTTGGTCTTGAACTCCATCAGGGCGGTGCCGTCGTACTCGCCGAGTTCCGACAGGGTGGGGCGCATGTGGCGGACGATTTCCGCGTCGAAATCTTTGGTATAACGACCGGCGGGGCAGTTGCAGAACATCTTCTTTTCGGTGTAAATCTGCTGGTGTACTTCTACGCCCGCCTTGAGTCCGAGCGCCTTGTAATCGATATTGTTCATCTTTCTTTGCCGACAGTTTATTCAGGGTTGTTGTATCGTGCGGAAAACCCGCTATAATACGCGATTCCAACGTTAAGTCAAAGAAATTGGAGGGCGGACATGTCCGAAGATCCACTGAAAGGCTACCGGGGCATCACCCGAAAAGTGCTGGAAAAGCACGGCGTGCGCGTGTGGAGCGATGTAACGCTGACCAGCAACGAAGGTGAATTTAAGGGTGTCATACTGCCGCGTTCGGAGACCGCGGACGACAGGCATGTAGTGCTCAAACTTGCCTCCGGCTATAACGTGGGCATAGCCGCCGGCACGATCACCAACATCGTCGAAACCGGCTACAAGAAGGGCCACTATAAGATACCCGAGTCGGAATTCCCCATCGATCCCGCCAAACCCAACGTAACCCTGCTGGGCACGGGCGGCACAATCGCCAGCCGCCTGGACTATCGCACCGGCGCGGTAATTCCGGCGTTCAGCCCGGGCGAACTGTACGGCGCTGTGCCGGAACTGGCCGATATCTGCAACCTGGACACCATAAAACTTTTCGGCGTTTTCAGCGAAAACATGGGTCCCGAACAGTACATTACCCTGGCGGAGAATATAAAGAAGGAAATCGAAAAGGGCGTCGACGGCATAGTAATAGGCCACGGCACCGACACCCTGCACCACAGCAGCGCCATCCTGTCGTTCATGGTGCAGGATCCACCGGTGCCAATCGTACTGGTGGGGTCGCAGAGGTCCAGCGACCGGCCCTCCAGCGACGCCGCGCTAAACCTGATAAACGCCGTCCGCACCGCTGCGCTCAGCGACGTGGCGGAGGTGGTCGTGTGCATGTTCGGGTCCACCAGCGACGACTACTGTCTGCTGCACCGCGGCACGCGCGTGCGCAAGATGCACTCTTCGTACCGCAACACGTTCCGCACCATAGGCGACGTGCCGCTTATGGCCGTCACCCCCACGGAATTCCGCCCGCTGCGCCACGACTACAAGCGCCGCCGCAAGGACAGGAGCGTGAAGATAAACACCGCCTTCGAGGAAAAGGTGACCATCCTCTACTACTATCCCAATATGAAGCCCGATATCGTCGAAGCCGTGGTGGAAAAAGGCTACAAGGGCATCGTGATAGCCGGCACCGGCTTGGGCCACGTCAATCGTCCGCTCTACGAGCCGCTGGAAAAGGCGATAAAGGCCGGGGTACACGTAGTCATGACCGTGCAGACGCTGTGGGGATACGTGCAGATGTTTGTTTACGAGACCGGGCGCGAACTGCTGGATATCGGCATTATACCATGCGCCAATATGCTGCCGGAAGTCGCGTACATGAAATTGTCGTGGGTGCTCGGCCAGACCGACAACCCGCAGGAAGTCAGCGATCTCATGCTCAAACCCGTCGCCGGCGAGATAACCGAGAAGGAACCCCACAACGGCTACCTGATACTCCAGGGCGGCCTGCCCGAGGTCGAGGCCTTTATCCGCTCGAACCTGAAATGAGAGACTTGCCAACCATAGGGCACGGAGAACACAGAGCAGACATAATTTTATACAATACTCAAGTTGACTGACTTTTGCTAACCTCGG
>QNCA01000021.1 GCA_003644325.1 Planctomycetota bacterium | reverse complement strand
GATGGTGGGTGCTTGATTATAATCTGCTGTTTCATAACACCTTACGGTGACAGTCACCAATCTACGATCCGTTCCGACAAGGTCGGAACGGCTCCGTAATTGGTGACAGTCACCGAGGTTAGAGAAAGTCAGTCAACTTGAGTAAATCCCTGAAGAAGAAAGGCGACTGTCACCATTACCCATTCGGACCCTGACGGGTCCTCAGGGCGAGGACCCGGAACGGGCGGAGCGCGGACTCCGGCGCAGTCGGGGGCCGGCTCGTAGATGGTGACTGTCACCTTTCTGACGAATCCCTTTCCCTGATGATTTTCAGTTTCAGTTCCTCCAACTGCTTTTCATCGACCGGCGACGGCGCTCCGCTCAGCAGGCACTGCGCGGTTGTGGTCTTGGGAAAGGCTATCACGTCGCGTATCCTGTCTATGCCGCGCAGGATTGCCACGAACCTGTCGAAGCCGTAAGCGATGCCCCCGTGGGGCGGAGCGCCGTATTTCAGCGCCTCGATGAGGAACCCGAATTTCTCGCCCGCCTCCTTCTCGCCTATGCCCAGCGCCTTGAAAACCCGCCGCTGTAGTTCGGGAGTGTTGATACGGATGCTTCCACCCGCGATCTCCACCCCGTTTACCACGAGGTCATACGCCCTGGCCCTTACGCGCAGCGGCTTCTTCTCCAGGTCGTCAACGGTGGCGGGAGTCGGCGACGTGAAGGGATGATGCCGGGCCGCCAACCTGCCGGACTCCTCGTCCACCTCGAACATCGGGAACTCGGTTACCCAGCAGAGTTCAAAGGTATTCTTGGGAATCAGGTCCAGTTGACGCGCCAGGCGAACGCGCAGCCTGCCGACGGCCGTGCGCGCCACATCCGGCCCGTCCGCGACGAATAGCAGCAGGTCACCCGCCTCCGCTTTCGTCTTCTCGATGATTTTCTGTTGGCGCCCCTCGTCAAAAAACTTCGCCGTCGGAGACTTGAGTACGTTCGTCCCGCCCTCTTCCTCCACCTTGAACCACACCAGGCCCTTCGCGCCGTATTCGCCGACGTACGCCGTGAGTTCGTCCAGTTGCCTGCGCGAATAGTTGGAAGCGCCTTTGGCGTTGATGCCCGCGACGATACCGCCGGAAGCGACAACGGCTTGAAACACCTTGAAGCCCGCGTCCGCGCACACGTCGCTCACGTCCACCAGCGTCATGCCGAAGCGGATATCCGGCGCGTCGAGGCCGTACTTCTTGAGCGCCTCGTCGAAAGCGAGACGCTTAAAAGGCGTGCCGACTTCAATGCCGAGCAAATCCTTCATCAGAAACCTTACCTGCCCTTCGTTCATCGCGATGACGTCATCTTCATCCACGAACGTCATCTCGATGTCGAGTTGCGTGAACTCCGGCTGCCGGTCTGCGCGGATATCCTCGTCGCGGTAACAGCGCGCTATCTGGAAATACCTGTCGAACCCCGCTATCATGAGCAGTTGCTTAAATATCTGCGGCGACTGCGGCAACGCGAAGAACCGCCCGCTGAACTTGCGGCTGGGCACCAGGTAATCCCGCGCGCCTTCCGGCGTGCTCTTTATCAGTGTCGGCGTCTCCACCTCGATGAACCCCTCTTCGGACAGGTAGCGCCGCATGGACTGATAGACGCGGTGCCTGAAGATGATGTTTTCACGCATGACGTCGCGCCGGAGGTCCAGGTAGCGATACTTCATGCGCACCTCCTCGGACGCGCCGCAGTCATCGACTATCTCGAACGGAGGCGTCGCAGAGCGGTTCAGCACCTCGACCTCTTCGGCGATGATTTCTATCTCCCCGGTTTTCCTGTCGGGGTTCACGTTGCCCTCCGGCCGCCGCTGCACCACGCCGCGTATGCTTATGACCGACTCCGGCTTCAGTTCTTTGCCCTCCGCGTAGAGGGCCTCGTTCCTTTGCGGGTCGAATACCACCTGCGTGATGCCGTAGCGGTCCTTCAGGTCGACGAACAGCATCCCGCCGTGATCGCGCTTGTTCTCGACCCAGCCCGAGAGCACAACCTCGGTCCCGGCGTCCGTCACCGCAATCTCTCCGCAAGTATGCGTGCGCTTCAACTTCATCGCTTCTTTTCCGGGATTATGATAAACGTGAAATAGAGATAAACAAATCTAGCAGAAAACGGCATCGATTCAAGGGAAAAAGGCTGTCGCTGGAGACGGCGTATGCTCCCTCTTTCAACTTTTAGTTTGACTACAGGCAAAAATAGGATATAATAGAATAAACGGGAAGGGGTGGTTGGAAGGAAGGCGATGCAAATCTCGTTTATACAACTCGATGCAAATCGTTGATCCTCCGCACGGTATGGGAAAACGCCTTACCCCCTTTCTTGTATCGAGGGACCGAGATGCCTCGCAACGCCTCCGCTCGGACTCGTCGCGACGACAGCCGCGCATTATATCGCGCGCTGTTCGAGAGTTCGCAAGAAGGGCAATACGTCTTGGACCGCGAAACGCAGCGGTTCTTGGAGGTTAATCCCGTCTTTGAAGACATCACCGGTTATTCCCGCGCCGAACTGATTAACGGCGCCATCCGCCCTGAAGACCTCGTCCACTCACAAGACCTTGAACTGCACGAAAACAACCTCGCCCCCCGCGACCGCTCTTCCGTCGAGACCTATTCGTTCCGGCTGATTCGCAAGGACAAATCGGTGCGCAACGTCGAGGCAACCGTCACCCGTACCAAGAGCCGCGGGCGCGGGATAATCGTCGGTTCCATTAGAGACCTGACGCACTGGCGAGAGATGGAAAAGCGCCTGAGGGACGAGATAACGATACAGCGCCGCAAGACGATTGAAGCGGCAAGGGCCAATGTCAGACTCTTCGAACTCACCGAACAGGTGAGCACCACTTACGAACTCACCACTTCCCTGGTAAAAGCAAAGAACATTAAAGAACTGTTCAAAGAATCAGCAAACGTGCTCTGTGACAAGAACGGACTGAACTGCAAGGACGTGACCTTTTACCTGCTCAAGGAGGGAACTCTGGAGGTGGCCTTTACCACCAAGAGGAAGGCAAAAAGGATAGAACTCTCGTCAAACGCAAGACTCCGCCGCCTGGCCGAGGGCCGGATGCTGGAACCTGTCGCGGGCAAGCGATACATGATGCTCCCGTTCAGGTCGCGCGACCGCGTCTTCGGCGTGCTGCGGGTGGAGTTCCCCCAAGACGCCGGCAAGATTGACCTGAAGACCGACGATCCCCTGGTGAGGGGACGATGGGACATTTTCAACACGCTGGTCAACGTAATATCGGTCATGATCGACAACCTGCGCCTGTACGAAAAGGTCGTTCAGCAGGCCATCAAGGACCCGCTCACGGGCGTCTATAACCGCCGCTACTTCGACAGGCAGGCGCACGCGGAGTTCCTGCGAGCCAAGAGGTTCGGCAAGAACCTTTCCTTCGTCCTTACCGATATAGACAACCTCAAGGAGATAAACGACGAGTACGGACACCAGCCGGGCGACGAGGTGCTGCGCCAGACGGCGGAAATCCTCAAGACTCATTGCCGCGAAATGGACATAATCAGCCGCTACGGAGGCGACGAGTTTCTGATAATCCTGCTTGAGACCGGTCCAATCGACGGCATGCACAAGGCCGAGGAGTTGCGAAGCCTTATAGCGGCGCACTCTTTCACATCAACCAACGGCGCTCCGCGCAAAATCCCGGTCACCGTCAGCGTGGGGGTCGCCTCGCTAAGCGACGAAATGCAAAACGAGGCGCAACTATTCGAGGCCGCCGACCGCGCGCTCTACCTTGCAAAGAACCAGGGCAAGAACCGGTCGTGCTGCTTTGAACCCGACCGCCCGGAGCAACGCCCCGATTTGCACGCCTGATCATGGCCGCACCAACCCGCATTTCTCGCCACAGAGGTTTGCCCGCTGTAAGAGAGCAAGTCTGACCCCTTTTCCTGTTATTTCACCGTGCTCCCGTTTTAGATTGTCCACGGGGTGGCAATCGTGTATACTCCATAATGCCGCGACGTGGAGCATCCCCCCCTCGCCGATGCGCAGGAGAAGACCATGAATAGAGCATTGCTGTGGATTGTGTCGGCCGTCTGTGCCGTCTGGCTTACGGGCATGGGCTGCAACGGCACCGATGAAATCAACGGCGGTAACAACGACCGGACGGAAGGCATCTCCAGGGAAGAACTGATAGAGCGCCTCAACCGCAACAGCGAGAGCGTTCGCGTCGTCGTATCCCTGACCAATGTGAGGATAAAGAACAGCGAGTACCCCGACGGCCAGAACGCGGAGGCCACGTTCGCCTTCATGAAGCCTTCCGGCGTGGGTCTGTTTGTCACCAAGGCCAATGTGAACGTTCTCATCGTCAAGAGCGATGGAGAGGTCTTCGACGTTATCGAATTCCGCGACGAGGACACCCGCTGCTATACCGGCAGGGTGGAATTCCTCGAGTCGGCCGACAGCGACTTGTTAAACTTCAGGCCGGACCTGCTGTCGGCGGCAATGGCGCTGGAGCGCATCGAGCCGGAAGACGCGGAAATGTGCCGGGACGATTCGGGGAATTACGTGATTACCATAAGGAAGCCCGGCGAGGATGTGCGCAAACTCATTGTCTCCTCGCGGACGCTCCTGCCGGTGGCGCAGGAGATATGCGGCAGGGACGGGAATGCGCTCCTCACGGTCAGTTACGACAGGATGAAAATGGTGGAAACCGCCGGCAACAGGGAGGCGTACGTGCCGAGTGCCCTGACGATTACGGATACGGAAGGCAATTATCTCAAGATCGAGAATTCGGACCCCACGAAGTTCAGGGTAAACGACGAGAAGGCATTCTGGAGAGCGATGGGGCACTCCGCGCGGGCGGTAATGCCCGAAGGGGCGGAGGTCAGGGAACTGCAGCCGGACGGAACATGGAGGCTGAAGAAATAGCATGTCCAACCTCGCAACGGCGAATCTATGGCATCGCAAAACCCGCAGCGCGATAAGCGTGTTCGGGATAGCGATAGGCGTGGCGCTCCTGCTGGTGCTCAAGGGCATGCTCGTTGGGACCATTGACGAAATCACCAGCCGGATGAAAAACACCGGCGTGGACATCTACGTCTTCTATCAGAACTACGACATCTTCGGCGGCACCCTCAAGATGCCGCTCTCCTTCGGAGAGGTGATTAAAAAGGAGATATCGAGCGACCGGCTCGAGTCCCTGGTGCCCATAGTACAGGACAAACTGGGCGAGATAGGGACCGTGACCCAGGAACAGCGTGTCTGGGGGGTGAGCCGCGCGGATTTGGGCAAACTGAACGTCAAACTTTCCGGCGGCAGGTTCTTCGACGACAACAAGTACGAGATGCTCATCGACTCGCGCCTGGCGGCTCACTCCGGAGTGGGAATCGGAGACACGGTGCGATACCTCAATCGAGACTGGAAGGTCGTCGGGATACACGACATCGGCGCCGGTGTGCGCGTATATGTGCCCTTTAACAGGCTGCACGAGGTCCTGTTCCGAGGCAAGGACCGCTTCGCCAGCATCTTCGCGATAAAATGCAAACCGGGCGCCGACGCCCAACAAGTGGCCAGGGACATCGAAAAGATTCAGCACAAGGGGAAAAAACTCGACCTCCTGCCGGTAGAGACGGCCACCATGTACGAGACCTTCCGCGAAAAGGCCAAGATAATCGACGACTTCGCCAACTACGTGACCATCGTCGCGCTGAGCATAAGTTTCCTGGTGATATTGCTGACCATGTACACGGTGGTCGCCGAGCGGACGCGCGACATCGGGATATTGAAGTCGCTGGGCGCCACGCGCATGTTCATAGCGCGGGCCATCATCACCGAGTCGCTGATATTGTGCGTGCTGGGCGTCGGCGTGGGAGCGGGCCTGAGTTACTTCGCGGCGTGGCTTATACCCGCTGTCAGCCTCCTGAACGTCACCATATCCCCGGGGTGGGTGCTGATAGCCGCCGTCGTCGGCCTGTTCGGCGGCGTGCTGGGCGCGTTCTATCCCGCCGCACTCGCCGCCGGCAAGGACCCCGTGGTCGCGCTGACCTACGAATAATGGCCGCTGTTTGTCGCGAACAAACGGATGGATGGGAAAATGCCCATACTACAAACGATAGACCTGCATAAATCATACAGAATCGGCTCCCACTGGGAACCGGTCCTGATGGGCATCGACATGGAAATCGAGGAGGGCGAATTCGCCTGCATAGTCGGCCCCTCGGGCTGCGGCAAGAGCACGCTGCTGCATCTCCTGGGCGGGCTGCATCGCGCGACCAGCGGCCGGATATTCCTGGACGGCGACGAGATAACCGCGCTCTCCGACGCCGCCCTTGCCAAAATCCGCCGCAACAAGATGGGGTTCGTCTTTCAGCGGTTCAACCTGCTGCCGACGCTGAGCGCCAGGGGGAACATCGAGATAGCCATGAAAATCCGCGGCCTCCCCTCAAACGACGGAGTGGTCGAAGTGCTGAAGCAGATGGGGCTGGGCGAGAAGATGCGCCACAAGCCGAACGAACTCTCCATCGGAGAACAGCAGCGCGTCGCCATAGCGCGGGCAATCGTCAACAAGCCGAAACTGCTGCTGGCCGACGAGCCGACCGGCAACCTGGACAGCGAGAACTCCCGGCGAATACTCGCCGAATTCAAGCGTCTTAACGAAGAGATGGGCCAAACCATCCTGATGATTACTCACAACCTGGAGGCCGCGGCGGTAGCCTCCCGGACGCTGAGAATGAAAGATGGCAGAATCGCCGAGGACTGATTCGGGCGTTTCAGACAAACCCGGCGCTTTCCCCCGTGAGCAGCCGCTGGGCGCGGACAGGCTCTCGCCGGAGCGGTGGCTGGCGCTTTACGTCCTTTACCTGGCCTGCATTGCGGCGCTGACGGCGCTCTTGCCGCCACACTTCAGAGTGCTGGGCATAGGGACCATCTACCTGTCCCTGGCAACGACGTTTATCCCCCTGAACGTGAGCATGGGCGTGATGTTCATGGCATCGGGCACCGCCATGCCGGGACTCGTGGAATGGGCGCTGGGGCGGTTCGGCGTGACGGAATCCCTGCCGGTTCTGTTGAAGCACGTTTTCGGGCGACGCGAGAGCCATACCCCGCCTGGCTGGTGGCGCTGGTGGCGTCGCTGGCGACGGTCGCGGCAAACCTGGCGGACTACCACGCCCTGGCATGGCTGATGCGCCTGGGCAAGGTGCGCAGACTTGTCAGGACCAGGTTCTACGAGAAGATCGCGGAATGGTTCAATCAGGCCCCGTTTCTCATCGTACTGTTGATAAACGCACTGGCGATACCTTTCGCCGCCGACAGGGTCCTCGCCGTGCCCAGGGCGTACAGCCGCCCCAGGTATGCGCTGGCCGTGTTCCTGGGCAGGTTCCCACGCTACTACCTGACGGCCCTGGCGGTGGGCGTGCTGAAGTTGAACTGGTGGCAGATTATCGCGGCGTGCGCCGGCCTGGCGCTTATCGGGTTTCTGGCCGGAAAGGCCAAGCGCATGTTTTCAAGAAAACCGGCCGTCGCCTCGACCGGGAGTACGCAAGAATTCTGAAAGGGCCGCGCCGGTGACCGTCGCCAAGCAACGGTGACCGTCACCTCTCGCTTCGGCGGGTGACAGTCACCGCGCGAAGAGGCGGCGGCCTGTACCAGTGAATCCGGACGGTGAACAATGAAAGCCAATCTAATCATACTCATCCTATTGCTCGTCGCTGTCGCCGGTGCGATTGTTGTGATGGCCGTGCAGTTAAGCGCGCCGAGCGTGCCCGACGAAGATTCCTCAAAACAGGTGAGCGACCAGTTGCCAGCCGCCCCGGGGGGGCAGCCCACCGTTGAAGATGCGGGCGGAAATACCGGCGGCGGGACGCCGTCCGAAAGCGACGGGGCCTCGGAACCAACGGAGGAAAACGGCGACGAACAGCCCGAGCCGCCGGAAAGCGCCGATAACGGTGAAGGCGTAGAGGAGCCTGTGGCGGAAACGCCCCTGGACAGGTTCCTCAAGAGATTCCACGAGCATCAGGGCAAAATCAAGTGGATGCGCGCCGACCTGACCATGACGCGCTTCGGCATCTTCAGCGACCCCGTGGATACCGACGAGCAAAAGAAGAAAGCGGGCCGGACGTCCACGGGCGAATTCCTCTACAAGCCGGGCAACAGGTTCGTGTTCACGATGAAGTATGAACCGAAGGGGGAAAGCGATAAAAAGGAATCAGAGCGCTATCTGGCCTACATGCACGTCCTGTGGATTATCAAGACGACTTCTCCCGGTAAATCGGGAACCGGCGATACGGTGAAGGCCGAGCGGTGGCTGATTGATAACGAGAAGATGTCGGAGATACTGATGGTGCTGCACGGGGCGGTCCCGGGCGAATTGAAGAAAATCTTCGAGATGCGCCTGGTAGAACTGGGCGATTCCGCGGAGGCCGCCCGCCTCAAGCGCGAGGGCCACGACGTGGACGACCTCCGGGCCCGTGACGTATATCTGCTGGAACTGATTTACAAGAACAAGGTAAAGCGCGGCAACTACAAGCACATAGAGGTGGTAATCAACCGCGACATGGAAGTGGAAAAGGTGAAACTGTACAACGCGTTCAACGACGACGAAACCATAATATGGTTTGAAAACATCGAGATTAACGAGGGCGAGGAAATACCCGACAGCGAGTTTCGCTTCAACCCGGCGAAGGAAGGAGTGGAAAAATTCGACGACAACGCGACGCTGGAGGGCGCCGCGGACATTCTGTGGCGCATGCGCAGGACGAGCGAGTGGGTAAAGGGAATAGAGGCGAAGTTCGAAAGGGACAAGTACGACGCCACGTGGGCAGGGTCCGGAGAGGCGCATTCAAAGTCCGCCGGCACCCTGAATTTCATGCGCCCGGATAAATTCCGCCTGGAGGTCACAAAACCGGAAGAGCAAATCATCGCCGGCAACGGCGAGAAGGCATACACCTACAGGAAAGACCTTGCACGCGCAAAACTTTATGATGTGAAGAGCGCGCAAAAGAAACTGCCCGTCGGGGACCTCCGAATCATGCAGAAATTCTTCGGGCAGAGTTCGGGGGACCTGTCCGAACAGTTCGAGTTCGTCCCGCAAGGGGTGGACAAAATCGACGGCGTGGAATGTTACCACCTGACACTGAAACCGCTGCCCGCGGCCGCCGGCGGGAAGATGAGCCATAACGTGGACCACATCGAACTGTGGGTGGAACTCGAGACCTTCCTGGCCCGCAACATAAGAATTTACGACCTGCAGCGGAAAGACAACTACAACGAAGTGACCCTGAGCGACATAAATATCTGGAAGGAGATACCGAAGGAAAAATTCGACCCCGTTTTCCCCGACGGCGTCGAAATAATCGAAGAATAACAATCGCCCCCGATGCGGCGCCGTTGCCCGGACAAAAATAGGGGGTAGTCAGGTTGATGTGGCATAGCGTTTCCCCAAGCGCATTGTCTCGAAGGCGAGGAGCGGCAACAATGTCATGGCCCTTATATATCAAGATTCCCTTGGGAATTTGTGTCGTCGGACAGATCGTTTACATTTTGCTTGATATCAGAAAACGTCGTGTTCTTACGCGGTCTGAAAGGCTCTTCTATGGAGATATGTCGATCTATCCTATTCTGGTAGGCTTTTTGCTATATTATTTCATAGTTATAAGACCCGAAAAGAAAGTGACGGGTATACGTCAGATTGTTTTTTGGGTAAGTTGCTCAATAAGTGGAATAGCCGTCCCCTAATACCTCTTACGCTAAGTTTGGCTGTGGGTTGGACGCTTGTATTTCTCGGCTCAGTCATATTTGTGATTCTTTTTGAATGAAGAAACATTGGAAGAAAATAGTCCTTACGGCCGGGCTGGCAATTGTCCTTCTGGCTTGGCAGCACTGGGCGAGCAGCCAGTGGAACTGGACGTCTGCCGGGGCTTTCCTTATAGGGCTTTTCTGCTATGGATTTGCAGTTTACATGTGGATTCTTGCCAGGCGACACCCAGCATCGAAGAAAGACTTTTCTTGGGCTTTCTGGCTTCTCCTGTTGGCGGGTACATGCTCTGTGCTCGGGTCTTTATCAAGGTTCTTGTTTAGATGGCTGTGGGGATGAATACGAGAACGGATCAGAGGGAAAGGACGTTGCCGCCTTGCGGCCATCGGAACTGGCATCCCTTCACCAGCAATTGACCGACCGTCAAGGACGGGCTCCAGCGCGACCCTTTACAGATATATCTCCAATGCCTGAGGTGGACCCCGTTGCCTGGACAAAAATGGGGGGTAACCGTGGGCATATATTGGAGTAAATTTATCATGGAAGATGAAAAGCTTTATTCAGGACATAAACCTGTAGTTGGATTTCTCCAGAGCAAAGGTTATTGGTGTGATTGCGAGAACTTGAAACTACTTCACAAGTGTATAGAAGAGGTAGATGAAGCATCAGTAAAATTACTTCAATATACGGATGAACTTGTAATCAAAGGCGAGAGAAATGAAACGGGGGAGATTAAGTTTGATGAAGTATTTGAACTACTATTTTATCAATGGTGTTGTCTTAGAGAAAAATATTATGACCATTGGAGTGCTTTAGTACAAAAAGGAATGATAAAAGCATGTGATACCAATGAGGAATCCGAGGAAAGACTTTCTAGACTTGATGACGAAATGGGGAGCAAAGTGTTCAGCCTTACTTTTGGAAAGTGTTATTGGGTATGCGAAGCATGCAAGTCAGAAGGACGCGAAGTTATTATACCGTTCATGGCAGATAGTAAGTTTCCACTCCAATTGAAATGGTCAGTTATGGATGATTTTAGAGAACAAATATTGGGTAAACATGATGAAGAACAATCCGAATAAAAGAAACAGAAAACTATCTATAGTTCTCAAGTTGACTGAGTTTTTGTTAACCTCGGCGACTGTCACCAATTACGGAGCCGTTCCGACTTTGTCGGAACGGATCGTAGATTGGTGACTGTCACCGTAAGGTGTTATGAAACAGCAGATTATAATCAAGCACCTACCATCATCCAGAAAAAGT
>QNCA01000020.1 GCA_003644325.1 Planctomycetota bacterium | reverse complement strand
CCGGAAAAAGTCAGTCAACTTGAGTAAGGTGGATCAATGTTGGGGATGCTGCTGCAACGGAAAGAGCCCTTGGGGCGACTGGAGTTACAGCAGCAGCTCCCTCTACCATCCACCTTAAATCAGAGCAAAACTGGTCTTGACAATGGGGAGAGGCATAGGCGTCCCCGGCGGTTAATTCAGTTAAGATTATTTGTGTCAATTCGTGTCCATTCGTGGTTTCGAGTCTTGGCGGTATCCTTGACGCCCTCGGCGCCTTGCAGCCTTGACTTGAGGCGGCATTGTTGCGAAAATGCCCGAGATTCAGAGATGCCCGAAAGGGCGTTTCCGACACCATGTTCCCACGTGCAGGGAGGACAGAGATGAAAAGGATATGCGGGGGCGGCCTGGTACTGCTCGTAATCCTGGCGGTTGCGGGCTGCAGGGGCGCGAGCGTCGAAATCCGAAAGCAGGACTCCTACACCGAAGCCGCGCGCGGCGGCGTAACGATTGTCGTCCGGAACAATTCCAGCAGGCCCCTTGCGCTGCTGTCGGTCACCGTAGCCGTGGGTGAGTTGCGCATGCAGCGCGCGTTCGTCAGGTTTCCCGCCGTCGCGTATGCTCCCGAGAAGGGCGAGGCCGTGACGGTCTTCGCGGAGGGCGTGGAAGACATTGCCCACGCGGCAAGGGAGCCTCTTAGGTACTCCCGCCGGCTCGGCAACTCCTCCGGAGCGCTGCTGGAGCGCATGCTCATGCCCGGCGACGAAGTCAAGGTGACGATGGACTTCACGCCATACCCGCACCTGGGCGACAGGGTGACCGCGACCGCCGAACTGATTCACGTCGGCGAAGTTTACAAGCAGCAAAAGCGAATGGCCGCCTCCCAGAACGTCGTTCGCGAGGGACCTTCGGGAGAAAAGACACCCTACATTGAAACGACGATTACCACGGTTTACGGGCACATGGAGTATCCGCTCGGCTCAGGGCCTTACCTGATGACGATGGAGGACTACGAATCAAACCGGCGCTGCCGCGCTGATGCCCGGGCACGGCTGGATATCAAGCCGCTCGAATTCACTTTCGCTGAGGCGGCCGGGAAGGCGGGCTTCGTCCCCGACCGTTACGGATATTTTCACGCCGGCGGGATGTGGCTTTTCTATCACGGGGGAGAAACGTGGTTTGTCTCTCCAGACGTGGTGGAGCATTACCCCGGCAGTTATGAATACATGGCGGCCGCGGTCATGGACGGCCGCGAAATGATAGCGGTCGAAATCCACGACGAGATTGCCGAAGGCGCCTGCCCGTTGCTGTCGCTGCTTTTCGAGGCGGGATACGCGGTCGGCAAAACCACCGTACATGCCCCCGGTCACGGTCGGAATGCGTGGCACCTGTCCAAGGACGGGAGCGCCCTGCTCGGGCATATAAGAATCAAGTACGGTGACCTGCTGCGGTTCGCCCGTGACCTGGACGGGTGGGGCTACCGCGCGGACGGGAAACTCCTTCGAAAGAAATAGCGTGGACCTGTTTGACAAGAACATAACCGAGTACTACCGGAAGAACGCGCCGCTTGCCGACAGGATGCGTCCGCGCACGCTGGAAGAATTTTTCGGCCAGGAAGAGGTCGTCGGCAAGGGCCGGTTCCTGCGCTCCGCGCTGGAGGGCGACCGGCTGCCCTCCCTCATAATCTGGGGCCCGCCGGGCAGCGGCAAGACCACCCTGGCCCATATCGCCGCGGCCATGACCGGCAAGCGCTTCGCCGCCTTCAGCGCCGTTACCGCCGGAGTCAAGGACGTCAAGCGGGTCATCGCCGAGTCCCGTCACCTCCTCGCGACGGAGAAGCGCGGCACGATACTTTTCATCGACGAGATACACAGGTTCAACAAGGCCCAGCAGGACGCATTTCTGCATTGCGTCGAAGACGGCACGATAACCCTGATTGGCGCGACCACGGAAAACCCGTCTTTCGAAGTCAACGCGCCGCTCCTCTCCAGATGCCAGGTCGTCGTTCTGAAACCGCTTGGGCGGGACGAACTGGAGCGGATACTGGAGGCTGCCCTTGCCGATGAGGAACGCGGCCTGGGGAAGTTGAAACTGGCCGTCACGGACGAGGCGCGCTCCTTCCTACTGCGGATGTCGCGCGGAGACGCGCGGGCGGCGCTCAACTTCCTGGAACTGTCCGCGCTGAAGGCCGGGCAGGAGAAAAAGAAGGTATTGGACCTTCCGCTGGTGGAGTCGGCCGTCGCGAAACGCGCCCTGCTTTACGACAAGACCGGCGAAGAGCACTACAACATAATCAGCGCGCTGCACAAGTCGATGCGTGACAGCGACCCCGACGCCGCGCTCTACTGGCTGGGCAGGATGCTCCAGGGCGGCGAGGACCCCATGTACATCGCCCGGCGCATGGTGCGTTTCGCATCCGAGGACGTAGGGGTCGCCGACCCGCAGGCGCTGCCGCTGGCGGTCGCCGCCATGCAGGCGGTGCGCTTCCTCGGCATGCCGGAGTGCGATACCGCGCTCGCCGAACTGGCGATTTACCTGGCCACCGCGCCAAAGTCGAACTCGGCTTACGCCGCCTGCAATAACGTGAAGCGCGAGATAAAGGCGTCCGGGCCGCAGCCCGTGCCTCTGCACATACGCAACGCGCCCACGCGACTGATGAAAGACCTGGGCTACGGCAAGGGATACAAGTACGCACATGATTACGAAGAAGGCTTCGTTGAACAGGGGCATCTGCCGGAGGCGCTCAAGGAAAAGAAATTTTACACCCCGAAGGAAATAGGCTTCGAACGCGAGATTATCAAACGTTTAAGATACCGGCAAAACCTGTCCGGGAAAATGGGTAAGGAAACCGGGAGAGATGAGGAAGACCCATCCGATTCGAACGCGCCGGAGGGTTGAACCGTTGCCGCCGCACACCGTCAACTGAAGTTTGCAGCGGCGATTGCCGATTCAGAGGGTACGATTTCGTGCCCCTTTTTCATGGCTTACGGAGCGGGTATGACGAAAGTTTTGATATGTGGAGTACCCTACGGCTGCGACAATGTCGGCGATGAAGCCATCCTCGCTTCAATTGTGGCGCATCTGCGTGAAATACAGGATGGCCTCGAAATATCCGTCGTAACCGTCAAGCCCGAAGAGACCGCCCGGAAACTGGACATCAAGGGCGTTCCCCTGGTTTTCGACCCGCACAGCGGCAGGCCGATGTGGACGGACGAAATCCGCCAGGCCTGTGAGTGGGCGCATGTCTACATCCACGGCGGAGCCACCGGCATTCACGACTACCCGATGCACATGCTTGAGGGATTGCGCATCGCAAGAGAGTGCGGCTGCAAGACCGTCGTCTGCGGCACGGGCGGCGGACCGTACAATCATAAATTTTACGAAGGGCGCAAGACGAAACTCCTCGGCATCGCCTCGAAGGCGACTCTCGGGCTGGTAAACTTCCGGAAGATAGCCGAGGGAATAGTCACGAAAAAATACCGCAGGGCGATACTGAAAGGGCTGAACGCCGTTGACCTGCTGCTGGTGCGCGACGCGGAGACCCGCCGGACTCTCATCGACTACGGCATGGACAGCGGGAAAATACACGTGTCGGGCGACTCCGTCTTTGCCCTGGAGCCCGCCGCCTCGAATGCCGCCGACAAAATCGCCGCCGATGCAAATCTCTGGAATGACGACAAACCGATCGTCGGCGTCTGCATATCGTCGCAGAAACAGGTCGTCGATATGGACGCGGTGGTGCGGATGTGCGATGCGATAATCGAAAAATACGGAGCGCATGTGCTCTTCGTGCCGATGAACCCGCACACCGACGACAAGGTCGGCGACGACATAGCCGCGAAGATGAAGCGCGGCGAGGAGACGCGGATGATACGCGGCTACAGGGAACCCGAAGACCTGCTTGCGTTCCTCTCCCGGCTTCACGTGATAATCAGCAGCCGCCTGCACCTGATAATAATGGGCGCGGTGGCCGGTGTGCCGTCGGTGGGCATAGGCCGCGGCAGCGGCAAGATAACCAATTTCCTGGGCCGCTTCGGGCTTCAGGCCGCGGGCGAATACCTCGATGTCAATTACGATTTGCTCAGCCGGAGGTTCGATGACGTCTGGAACAGGCGCGATGAATTGTCCGGTGTAATAAACGTGGAAATGAAAAAGGCGAAAGACCTGTTCAAAGAATCGATGCGGCTGATGACACCGATACTTGAGTCGGACAAAGGCGGCTGAGCAGCGGGGATTGGATGAGCGCGATATGCGGAGTAATGAAACTGAAGGGAGCCTCACCGGCCGATTGTGCGGTCGTTGAGGCGATGTGCGCCGTGCTGAAGCATCGCGGCCCAGACGGGCACAGGGTCGCGCAAAGCGCGGACGGCCGGGCGTGCATCGGCTACAGGTGGCTCAAGGCAGGCTGTCCGGAGGACGAGATGGTTCAACCCGCGGCCGAGGCGGAGAGGGGAATCATCCTTGCCTTCGAGGGCGCGCTGACCGAGGAGATCGGCGCGCAGCCGAACGCCGCGCAGAAGATAGCGGCGCTCTACGTCGAAAAGGGCGACGATTTCATCCATGACGTAAAGGGCGAGTTCGGCCTGGCCCTGTACGACGCCGGGGAAAGGCGGCTGGCGCTGGCTCGCGACAGGACGGGTACGCGGGCGCTTTACTACACGGTCACGGCCGAGGCCGTTTGGTTCGCGTCGGAAGCCGCCGCGCTCCTGGAATGTCCCGGAGTCGAGCGTGCCCTGGATGATGAGGGCGTCTATCACCACTTCACCTTCGGCGCGTGTCCCGCTCCATATACATTATACAAGGGCATTCGCAAACTGCGGCCCGCGGAGATGGCGGCATTCGCCGAGAGCGGCGCAAAATCCGCCCGCCTGTACTGGAACATGCTCTCGGCCCCGCTGGTGGAAGGCAGTGACGAAGAACTCGCCGAGCGGACCCTGGAGTTGATGCGCGCATCGACGAACGACATGTCGCGCTATGCGCAAGGCGGCGCCGACGTTTTTCTGAGCGGCGGGCTGGACTCCAGCGCCATGCTGGCCGCGCTGGACGCCCGGGGAAAGAAAATCAAGACGATTACACTCGGCTTTGCCGGGCCTGACGGCAAGCCGATGGGCGAGATGGCCCAGGCGCGCCTGGTCGCCGGGAAACTCGGCTCCGAACACTACGAAGTCATACTCGACCGTGAAGGATTGATAAACCGCTTTAAGCGTTTGCACGTTAACATGGACGACCCGTACACCGCCTCGGAAGCGACGCTGCTGGATGCCATAGCGGAGAAAGCCGCGGAGTGCGGGGCGGCGGTGGCGCTGTACGGTGAGGCGGGCGACGTCGATTTCAGCGGCGCCGGGGCGATAGGGGATGCGCGCGCGCTGGAGGCCGAGGAGGCCCGCCTGCGGGCGAAGCCGCGCTTCCTCCTGCGGGCGGCGGCGTACCGGCGAAACCGCGTGCCGGGCCTATTCGGCCACTATCGCAGCATCGACCGCCGCGGCGAGATGTGCTCCAGGGCCTCGCGCCGTCAAAGACTCTACTGGG
This sequence comes from Planctomycetota bacterium, assembly GCA_003644325.1. GTDB lineage: Bacteria > Planctomycetota > B129-G9 > B129-G9 > B129-G9 > B129-G9. Next base: position 5,498 of record QNCA01000020.1, on the reverse strand, counting down.
GCTCGGGCATCCAGATGGGCGAGGATTTCAAGCGCCTCCTTCTGGCCGGTGATTTCCTGAAGCGCGTTCAAGGCATTTCATCTTACGACATCGTGGCGCAGTTTTACCGGGAGATGGACAAAGCGCGCCCGCGCGCCACGATGCTGCAGAAGATGAACTACCTCGACTACAAGGTCTGGACCGTGGAGCACTGGGCGAGGGCGGCGATATTTCCACACGGGATTGACGCCAGGCTGCCGTTCCTGGACAGGCGCATGGTGGAGTTCGCCATGGCGCTGCCCGAGCGCGCGGTGGTCGGCGACGGCAGGGGCAAGTATCTCCTGAAAAGGGCCATGGAGAACATCCTGCCCGATGAAATAATAAACAGGAAAAAGGTGGGGTTCACCAGTCCCGTGATAGACTGGTTGTCCGGCGTCTTGGCGGACATGCTGGAAGAAGAGATGAGGCGGTCAAGCGAACTGGCCGGCACGCTGCTCAATTTCAACGTGCTTCGAAGACTTATCAGGGCGCATCGCGCCCGAAAGGCCGACAACAAGTGGGTGCTGCTGCAACTTGTCACCTTCTTCTCGTGGTACCGTCACTGGATTGCCCGGAGGCCGGTGTAGCAGAGAAGGTTTCCGCCATAGGGCGAAGCGCGGAACGATACGCTGTTCTGGGTGTGCGTAAAGTTTGAGGGTAAACCATTCGGGATGCATAGGCCGCTAGGGTCGGACCGCATTCTACGAGTTGGTCGCTCCTTTGGAGCGTCTGCGCTCCGTAAATAGGTTTGCCCCGTCGCTCGCGCCATCTACCCTTAAACTTTACGTGCACCCCACCATTCTAGGAGGGCCGGAGTTGGGCCGGATATGCGGAGCATTCAATATAGACCGTGGCGCAGAGCCTCTCTCCGCCGCGCTGATTGCAAAGATGTGGGGCGTTTCCGAAGAGGGCTTGCGCGGCTCAAAAGGCGTGCACGTTTCCGATGGCGGTCGCCTGGTCATGGCCTGCATGTTGGAAGCGTCGCCGGGTGCCGTTGATGAGAGGTATCCTCCCGCAACGGCGTCCGACGGGCGGGTTCACGTGGTTTGGGAAGGGGTGCTGACCCTGGCCGAAGGCTGGTCGGAGGAATCCCTGCGAGATGCGAACCCGGCACGGGTAACCGCGGACATCTTCGCGAAACACGGCACGGATGCGTTCACGCGAATCGAGGGCGAGTACACGTTTGTCGCGTGCGATGCGGACAAAGGCGTTCTGTACCTTGTTCGCGACCGCTGCGGCCTGAAGCAACTCTACTACGCCGTGCACGACGGCGTGTGCTACTTCAGCAGCCGGGTCAGGCCGATTCTTAACGTCCTGCCTCATATGCGTCGCCTTTGCGAACGCGCGCTTTATCATTACGTGACATTCGGCGCGGCCCCGCCGCCGCTCACCTTTTTTGAAGGCATCAACAAACTCGCCGCGGGCGACTACGCGACCGTATCGGCGTCCGGCGCGCAACACAGGTCGTACTGGAAGGCATGGGAGCAGCGCGAAGAAGTTACCGGCACTGACGACGAGATCGCGGGGAGACTTCTGGAGAAACTGAAATCTGCCGTGAGTCGGCGGCTGGACGATAGAAAAACAGCGGTGTTTCTGAGCGGCGGGATGGACTCCAGCGCTGTGACGGCCCTGGTGGCAAGCCGGTTCGACCATCCGATACATACCTTCAGCCTGGGCCTGGACAAGACATGGGGGAAACCGCCGCCGGACTTTGACGAGATGCCCTTCGCCAGGGCGGTGGCGGACAGGTACGATACCATTCACCACGAGTTCTACGTCGGACGTGATGACTACTTTACCGGGCTGGAAGCGGTCGTCACGCGGCTGGACGAGCCGATAGCGACCTCCGAGATGGGCATGCTCGACATCATCTGCAGGGCCGCGCAAAAGGAAGGAATTGAGGTCGTGTTCAATGGCGAAGGCAGCGATACCATCCTTTACGGGTCGTCGTTGTACAACACGGTCTCCACTTTGTTGCAGGAGAGGTGGGGGAAGATAAGGCGCTGGCCGCGACTGTTCCATAAACTCGCCAGCCTTTTAATCAACATCCACCCGCCCGGGCATCGGGACAAGTGGGTGCCGTTCGGTTTGAGATGGAACATGTACAACCTGTCGCGTGGGCGGGTGCTATACCCCGGAAAGGCCTTTCTGGCGCCGGATACCCTGCAGAACTCGCTGTTCCGGCCGGATTTTCTTAAGAGGCGGGACGGAGAAGAATCGTATTCGTACGTCGATAAATACGTTCGCGCCATTAACGATGCGGCGCCGGATGCGCCGCTGGTCGACCACATGGTTTACCGCGATTTCCCTTTCTGGCTGGCGGAGTACTACTCCGTGGAGAATGAAAAAGTGCCGGCGTTTTACGGCATGGACGTTCGGTCACCCATCTATGACCCGTCGATAATCCGCTTTTCACTCGGCACGCCGCTTAGCACAAAGGTCCGGTCCGACGGACAGACGAAATATCTCCTGCGCAAGGCCATGGAGCCACTGTTGCCCAGAGACATCATCTACAGGCCCAAGGTGGGGTTCAGCACACCTGTCGTTGATTGGCTGCGCCGGAAAATCCCTTCCGTTTTCCTGGAAGCATACAGGACCTCCGGAATCAGCCGCGCGGGCATCTTCAGGGATGAGCGGCTGGAGGAACTGTGCCGCGCCCAGCAGGGCGGCAGGGTGGACCTCTTGTGGCTGCTGCTCACGCTGTACCTCTTTGTGCGCTGGTCGGACAGGTGGCTGCCGGGGTGAGCACGAATCCACGATGTTGGAGTTCCAAACGATGAGCGGATTAGGCAAAATTGTTGCGCGTGTGCTGAGCTGTCCGATACGAGCCGCTGTGGGGCTGCGAATGCTGGATGGTCACAGGGGCATGGAGGTGGCCTCGCACCTGAAGGGACGGCTGGGCTCGGCGATGAGAAAGCATCTCCTGCGAAAGATGGGGGCGCAAATAGGAAGGAACGCCTACATTGCGGGCGGATGTGAATTCTGGTTTGAAGATGCCGGTCTTCTGAAAATAGGGGAAAGTACCCAGGTAGATCGCGATTGCAGGTTCGGCGAATTGATGCCTTGCAAGTACGAAGTCGAGATAGGCGACCATGCAAGATTGTTTGATGGACTGCGCTTCGGCGCTTATGCCGGTCCTATCAGGATAGGTGAACGCTCCCGCCTCAATTTCTTCGGCGTGTATCGCGGACCGGTAACGGTGGGAAACGACGTTGAGATAGCCCATCACTGTGTGATCGTCGGCGCGGGGCGGGATTTTGAGGATGTCGAGAAACCCCTTCTTGAGGGAAATGTGCCCACGAAACCTGTTGTAATAGGCGACAGCGTCTGGATAGGTTCCAACGTTACAATCGTGCCGGGTATTACCATAGGAGAACACGCCGTCGTCGGCGCAAACAGCGTGGTGACCCGCGACATTCCGTCATACTGCGTCGCCGCAGGCTGTCCTGCCCGCGTTATCAAACGCTATGATTTTGATAAGAAAGAATGGATAAGAGTCATCACGGAAAATAAGCAGTCATGAACAGTCAAACACATCAACCCAACGAAAATATCCCATCTCCCGAGACGGTAACCGGCACGTTCACGCGGCTTGCGCCGTGGACGCTGGGCGCGCGGCTCTTCGTTATGGTCATGGCGATAATCGCCACCTCCGTCCTTACGCGAACAATGACCAAGCAGGAGTGGAACGATTACAGTCTCCTCAAGAATATGTGGTGGTATGTGTGGCTGGTCGGCCAGATGGGCTTGAGCGAGGCGGCGTTGAGGTTCGGCGCTGAACTGTCGGCCCGGGGCGATGTACGCGGCTTTCGAAGGCTTATCGCAAAAATGCTTTTCCTCCAGTGTCTCGCAATAGCGGGAATGCTGGTTTTCTTCGTATTGCTCCGCGGCTGGCTGGACATCATGTTCAGCACAAGGTTTGGTTTTGCGCTGATAATGATGGTGATACTGGGAGGGGTAACCATTTTCAAGGAGACGCTCCGCCAGGGCTATGTGGCGGCTTACTGGATAAAACTGGTCGCCTTGATGTCCGTGATAGGGGCCGTGGCGTTCCCGCTGTCCAGTTACATCTATATTAAGGTTTTCCGCTGGGGTGTCGTCGGCGGGCTTGCCGGTGAAGCAACCGGCTATGGGCTTATGTTACTCGTTTTCGCCGTGGGGCTGCCGCGCCTGAGGTTCAAGCGCACCGTGCCCGAAGATGCCCCGCATGAGCCGGTGACCGGCTACCGCATATTCCGCTACTCCGGCGCGATAGTCTCCAACAATATCCTGACACTTCTGTTCGGCCCGCAGATTATAATATTTCTCGTGGGCTATTTCCTGCGGTCGGAAGAGGGGGCGGCAGGCACATACAACCTTGCCTCGTTAATGCCCACGCAGGCGATATCGTTCTTCACACTGGCGATAGTTCCGCTGGTCACCGCGATGCTTACAAAGGCCTATTACCAGGACAAGTCGCGCCTGCCCGAACTCCTCCGCTCATATTACAAACTTTTGATAGTAATGATATTGCCTCTCATTGCAGTGGGGCTGATATTTCTGGATAAGGGGCTTGAAGTCCTCTCCGGGCTGCGCGGCTTGGAGGCGGGCGGATTTGCTATCGCGCTGCTGCCGCTGCAGTTAATGATTATAATCCTGCTTCCTGTAGCGGCTGGACTGAGGATTCTGGAGAAGGCACAGTGGATGATTGTTCCCCGCATTTTTTCGGGCATTGCGGGAGTGGGAGTGGTCGCCGCCTTGCTGGCGATATGGCCCGACCTATGGTCAGTTGTTCTGGCGGGATATGCGAGGAGCCTTTTCATTGCGCCGATAACCATATATATCTCAACAAGGCTTATCGGCGGTTTTTATTTTCCTTACAGGTTTTTCAGCAAGGCCGTGCTTGCCTGCCTGCCTGTGGCGCTGCTTTATCCTCTGAGGTTCCTGTGGCCTTATGCACAGAGGCTTGGCGAAGACTTTGTGGGAAAACCGGCTGTCGGAGGATTGGTATTCCTGATAGGGGCGGGCATTATTTCGGTTATGGTGCTGGCCGTATCTGCAAGGCTGACGGGCTTGTTCGGGCCGGACGAGATGAAATATTTCCGCAATGCCAAATTTCCTGGAATCAATCTCCTTATGAAACTGCTTGTAAGCAGGCGGCATCGCCCGGTTGGAGCCTGATCGGCCTGCTACTGGCACAACTGCCCGACGCTGTAATGCATCGCAGTTTTTTGGAAAAAACGGGATTTTTTGCATACTTTCCCCCATCCCGCTGTGTCTTATATTATAGGCGGGTTGCTGCAGTCTTCGGAGGCGTGATGTATGTTGAGTGTTCCCTAACGTATCCGCCGGCCCGTGATTGCGGTAGAAAGTGAGGCATATTTGTGGGGAGCATGTAAGAATCCTGGAAAGGCCGCACCGATGACTGTCACCATTACCCATTCGGACCCTGACGGGTCCTCAGGGCGAGGACCCGGAACGGGCGGAGCGCGGACGCTCTG
>QNCA01000019.1 GCA_003644325.1 Planctomycetota bacterium | reverse complement strand
GAGCGCAGACACTCAGAAGGAGCGGCCCGCTCGTAGATGGTGACTGTCACCGTGCCGGCAGCGCCCGGGATTCTTACATGCTCCCCGCCCCCGCCGCTGATTGACACCGCCTCGCCATTTTGATATTTTGCTACAGGGGAAATCAACGAGAGGAGTGATTGCCCATGAAGGTCTCTCTCATCATCGAGCGCGGCCCGTCCAAAGGCCGCGAAATACAACTGAAGCGGCAGACCACGCTGCTCGGCAAGAGCGAACAGTGCGACGTGCGCATAGCATCCAGGATTACGTCACGCCGCCACTGCGAGATAAGCGTAGAGAAGGACTTCGTCGTCCTGCGCGACCTCAACAGCCGCAACGGCACATTTCTGAACGGTGACCGCGTTAACGGCGAGGTGTTTCTCTCCAACGGCGACAAGATCATCGTGGGCGACGCGCTCTTCAGCGTCAGGATAACCGAGGATGAGCGCACCTCCACGCACGCGGAGATTGTGAAACTGGCCAAGAGTATGGAAGGCCCGCCGGCGGACAGGGTGCTCTCTTCCACGGCGCAGGATACCACGCCAGAGGCCCCCACTGCTGAAGAGACCGCACCGGAATCTCCTGAACCCGTCGCCGCCGTGCCCGTGGAAGAGGAACCGGTCCAGGCCGTTCCGGCAGAGGATGTCGCGCCTGCCGCGCTGAAGGTTGTCCCCGAGGAAGAGCAACCCGCGATGGTAGAGGAGGTGATTACCGCCGAAAGCAAGCCCTCCCCCCGCGCCTTTGACACCAGTCTGTACGAGCAGGTCATAGAGGGACTGGTTGCAGCGGGCGAGTCGATGTCGGTGCACTATCTGCGGACATCCCGCAAGGTCCGCAACGTCATGGCTCTTCTGACGCGAGTGCTCGAAATCGGCAAGGAAGAGGAGCGCGTGATGAAACTCGCCGCGATGCTCTATGAAGTAGGCAAGTATTACCTGGCGACCGACCTCCTGAACAAGGGCGAGGCGCTGACCCCCGAAGAGAGAAAGAAACTGGAACAGCATCCGCAACTGACCATCAGGCTGTTCGAGAAAGTGCCGCTGCCGGCGGGCGTGAAAGAAGCGATAGCGCACCACCACGAGCGGTACGACGGCACCGGCTACCCCGACGGGCTCAAGGGCGAACAGATACCCGCCGGCGCCAGGATGCTGGCGATAGCGGATGCAATGGCGGCGATGACTTCTTCACGGCCTTACAGACCGGCGCTGAGCACTCCGCAGGCGCTGGATGAGATGGAAAAGAACGCCGGCACGCAGTTCGACCCGGTCATGGTCTCCAAATTCGTCGACCACTGCCGCCTGCACCAGAACGAACTGCGAGAAGCCGTCAACCTCACCTGAGCGGCAACCCGTCATGAATGATTTGAAGAGCGGTTTCTCCTCACAACGCTATCTCACCGGGTTTCACGCCCGGGAAATCCCCCACCAGTTCGCCGACGTCATAGTTGTCGGCACCGGTGCGGCTGGACTGAGGGCGGCCATTGAAGCGGCGGGCCACTGCAACGTGCTTTTGCTCTCCAAGCAAACCTGCGAAGAGACGGCCACGGCTTACGCCCAGGGCGGCATAGCCGCCGTGCTGGACGCGGCCGACAGCGTGGAACAGCACGTGGAGGATACCCTGAGGACCGGCTGCGGCCTCTGCGATGCCAGGATGGTTCGCGCCATCGTCGGCGAGGGCCCCGAGAGAATCCGCGAGTTGCTGGACTGGGGGGCGAAGTTCGACAGGGAGGACGGCCGCCTGGCCTTCACCCGCGAGGGGGGCCACTCGCGCGCGCGAATACTGCACGCCGACGGAGACTCCACCGGCGCCGAATTGATGAACACGCTCATACGGAAGGCGCGCGCCCTGGACAAAATCAGATGGAAGGAAAACTGCTTCGCCATCGACCTGCTCACCAGAGACCGCACCTGCCTGGGCGTGCTGGCACACGACGGCGGGGGGGGCTTCATCGCGCGGGGACATCGCGTAATCCTGGCCACCGGCGGTTGCGGCAGGATATACCGCGAGACAACCAATCCCTCTATCGCCACGGGCGACGGAATCGCAATGGCTTATCGCGCGGGAGCCGATATAGAGAACGTCGAGTTCGTGCAGTTTCATCCCACCACTTTGTACCTTGCGGGGGCCTCGCGGGCGCTCATATCCGAAGCCGTCCGCGGAGAGGGGGCAAGGCTTGTGAACAAGTCCGGACAGGCCTTCATGAAAAACTACCATCTGGCCGGTGACCTCGCGCCCAGGGACGTAGTCAGCCGCGCCGTCCTTGCGGAAATGGACAAAACCGGGGATACGAATGTTTACCTGGACTTTTCGCACATGGACCCGCAGGAAGTCTATCTCCGATTTCCGAGAATAAAGAAACTCTGCGCCGCCTGCCACCTGGACATAACCCGCCACCCCATACCCGTACGTCCCAGCGCACATTACATGGTAGGCGGGGTCAAGACCGACGGCAGGGGCCGTACCACCATAAAGAACCTGTTTGCGGCGGGCGAGGTGGCGTGCACCGGATTCCACGGGGCCAACAGGCTGGGCTCCAACTCCCTGCTGGAGAGCGTTGTGATGGGCCGCAGGGCCGGCGCGGCGGCGGGCGAAACCGCCGCAAAGCGCAAGAGCCAGCCGAAACCTCTCCTGCTGCGTAGCGAAAAGGCCGCAATCGCCGGCGGCGACCTGGACCTGGCCGACCTGGAGAACTCCCTCCGCAGCCTCATGTGGCGGATCGGCGGAATAGTGCGCAACGGCCCGGCCCTCGAGGCCGCCCTGGGGCGCGTGCGCTTCTGGCAGAGTTACGTGCTCAAGCGGCAGTTCAGCGAGCCCGAGGCCTGGTCGCTCCAAAACATGATGACCGTGGCGGAACTGGTGCTGCGGGCCGCGCTGATACGCCGGGAAAGCCGCGGCGTGCATTACAGGAAGGACTTCCCGAACACGAATGACAGAAACTGGAAACACACGGTTATCCTTCGCCGGGAAGAGGCTGAACCCGGCTGACGGCAAGGCGGGGCGGTTCGTCCCGACGCCCCCGGGGGTTATCCTTCGCGAACGACAAGAGGCGCCTCCATGAGCAAAAAACCCGGCTACATAATCGAGAACGAACGGATAGAAAAAGAACTCACCGCTGACTTCAAAAGCATGTCAACGACGGTGGGTACGGCCAGCGCGCGTAAGCAGCGCACGGTCAACGTCCTGATATTCAGCGCGGTGGCGGTTTGCTTCTTCCTGGAGCTATTCCATCCGCTGATATTTCAATCCCTGCTCGGCGCCACCGAAGACGTGGGCAATTACGCGGGCAAGACCGCCCTCGCCATAGCGGTATTTCTGATTTCGGTGAAACTCGGCTATTACCTGCACAACGCGGTGAAGTTTAATCATTACACGTTCTGGGTGTTCGCCTCGCTGGAGGCGCGACTGCTGGAAATCAAAGAGCAATTGCAAGAGTATAATCGACGGCTGAAAACCCTGGAAAGGGAGAACACGACAGACAACAGATGAAGCGGACCGAAAACACCGCCACATCGGGCGGCGCGGAGAAAGCGCTGCTGGTGGAACTGTTGCTCAAGAACGACGCCGGCGCATACAGGAGGCCTCTCGAAGAGATGACGGCGCTGGCACAGACGGCAGGTCTGGAAGTCGTGGATACGGTCGTCCAGCGGCGCGTACGCCCGGACCCCGCCTACTGTATCGGCCGCGGCAAGGCCGAAGAGTTGGCGGGCCTGGTTGATGAGCGCGATGCCGACGTGGTGGCCTTTGACAACGACCTCACGCCGGCGCAGGTGCGCAATCTCGAAAAGACACTGGGGACCAAGGTCATTGACAGGAGTGAATTGATACTGGACATCTTCGCGGCACACGCGCGCACCGAGCAGGCCAGGGTCCAGGTGGAACTGGCGCAGTTGGAGTACTCGCTGCCCCGCCTCAGGCGCATGTGGACACACCTGTCGCGAATCGAGGGCGGCATCGGCCTCAGGGGCCCGGGCGAGAAGCAATTGGAAGTTGACAGAAGGCTGGCGCGCAAGCGGATTGGCGACCTGAAACGCACATTGAAGAAGAACGAGGCACGCCGCAAACGTATAGTGGCAAGCAGGAAGAACGCGTTCAACGTGTCACTGGTCGGCTACACAAACGCCGGCAAATCCACCCTGATGAACAGGATGACCTCGGCGGGCGTGAAGGTCGAAGACAAACTGTTCGCCACCCTCGACACCAAGACGAGTTCTTTCAAACTGCCCGGCGGCAGGAAGGTGCTCCTGAGCGACACCGTGGGCTTCATAAGGAACCTGCCGCATCACCTCGTGGCGAGTTTCCACGCTACGCTGCAGGAGGCGCTGGGGGCTGATCTTTTGTTGCACGTGGTGGACGCCTCGCACGAGGACGCCAGACTCCAGATAGACGTCGTCCAAGAGGTTCTTGAAGAAATCGGCTGCGGCGACAGGCCGAGGCTCCTCGTCCTGAACAAGATGGACCGTGTAAGGGAACAGATTGAGTTGCAGGCCCTGCTGCATGAGTTTTCCGACGTGGTGGCGATATCGGCGCGCACCGGCGAGGGGGTTGAAGAGATGAAAGCGGTTGTCGAACAGATTCTCGGCCGCGACCTCGTTACGGCCGAGATACGTCTGCCGCAGAGCGCGGCGGCCACCGGCGGCATCAGGGCGGCCATAAAGCGCGGCGCCGGCGTGCTTGAAGAATCCGTCGCGGACGGTGTTATCCTTATGCGAGTACGAATACGAAAGCGGGACTTCGGACGGCTCGCGAAGATGGCCACCGTGGATGTGCGTCGTCTATGATATCGCCATCCCGGAACGACGAAGCGCAAATGAATCCGCCCGCGCGCCTTGTTCTGAAATGCGCGGCAGGGCCGGTCTTTTCCCCTAACGGCGGCGTTTTGCTTGCGTATAAAAAACAAGTGCTGACCAGCGGCCTGCGAAAGGGTTTTGGTGTCTTGGCCGCTCCGCCTGTATAACTTTTGGAGGTGAGATTATGCGAGGCATAAGCTTGCTCACGGTCTTGCTGGTGGGGGGGGTATTGCTGGTAAATTCCGCCGCCCTCAGCCAGGAAGACATGACGACGCCCGAGACCGAAGCCGTCCCGGGCCGTACAGAGGTCTCCAAGGAACTCCGCCGCCAAGTTACGAAGGGCATTGACTGCCTGGTTACGGCCCAGGATCCGAAACTGGGCTGCTTCGGCAGCAGTAACAAACTGGCGACTACCAGCCTGGCAGGCATGGCGTTGCTTTCCGGCGGGCATTTGCCCGGCCGCGGGAAGTACTGCAAGAACGTGGATGAAGCCATAAATTTCATACTGAACCACGCCTTCAGCGCCAGCGGGTACATTCAGTATGAAGGTTCGAACATGTACAGCCATGGCTTCGCCGCCCTTTTCCTGGCGGAGGTTTACGGCAGCATACCACCTTACAAGCAATTCCAGCCCAAGGTGCGCAAGGCGCTTAAGAAGTCCGTGAAACTCCTGGAGAAGTGCCAGAGCCCTGAAGGGGGCTGGTGGTACAATCCCACCAGGACCGGCGGCGCGGACATATCCGTCACCGTGTGCGAAACGAACGCGCTGCGCGCCGCCCGCAACTGCGGAATAGCGGTGGACAAGCGCGTCATACAAAAAGCGCTCAAATGCGTCAAGAGGGCGGCCAACCCGAACGGCGGTTTCAGTTATCGCGTAAACATGGGCGGCGTCTCCGGCGGGTCGAACTTCGAACGCTCAGCCGGGGCCGTTTGCATACTGCAGGCCCTCGGCGCATACAAGAGCAAAGAATCCCAAAAGGGCCTCGATTATCTGCTCACGTTCAAGATCACCAGCCCCGGGACAAAGACGTGGAGCAGGTTTTACTACTACGGGGCCTATTATTCAGCCCAGGCAATGTTCATGGCAGGGGACAAATACTGGAACCAGTGGTGGCCGGGGCTGCGCGACCAGTTGCTGTCATTGCAAAGGCCTTCGGGCTTCTTCGATACCGTCGGCCGGGGCGGGCCCGCCTACTCCACGGCGGTCGCGCTCATCGTGCTGCAGATGCCGTATCGCTACCTGCCCATTTACCAGGAAGGCATCGAGAATGGCGCAAAATCCTCTCAGTAGGCGCGCCGGGGAACTCACCCGTGCGCTGGTGGAGGCCGGCGTGCTTACACGCGAGCAGGCCGGTAAGGTCGAGCGGCTCCTGGCCGAGGGCAGGCAAGAAAAGGCCGGCAAACTGCTGGGCAAATACATGGATGAAAAGACCAAATCGGGAAACCCCTGAGAGCCTATCCAAGTTCGGCGGGTGACAGTCGCTATTCTACTCAAGTTGACTGACTTTTTCTGGATGATGGCGGGTGCTTGATTATAATCTGCCGTTTCACAACACCTTACGGCGACAGTCACCGAGGTTAACAAAAACTCAGTCAACTTGAGTATTCTACGAACTGGTCCGCCACGACAAGTCGTGACGGCCTGCGCTCCGTAAATAGTGACGGTTACTCTTGCGCTAACATGTTATTCGGATAGGCCCTTAGGTCGCTTCCAGCATTTCGGTGAGGACCCGTGCTGCAACTTCGCGCAACTCCGGCGGGGACAGTATCTCCGCCTTCTCCTTGAATTTCAGCGCCCAGGTCACAAGCGTGCGCGGGTCGGCCATTTTCACCTCCAGCACCCCGCTGCCGTCCTTGTGCATGGTGAATTTCTCGCGGCGGACGTCACCCGATGCAGCCGCGCTCTCCGCTATCATCCACGCTACATCCGGGTGGAACCAGATGCGCACGCTCACGCGCTTCCGCCCTCGGTAGAGCAGCCAGCCGGGCAGGCCCACGTAATCCTCGACGCGAAAATCCTCCGGCGGCTCGAAGTCCGCCCGGGGCGACCTGCCGTTCAGCCGCCTTGCCTTGCCGGCAATTCTCTCTATATTCCACACGCGCAGGGCGTCGCGGCGGTGCGAGCGGCCGACCAGGTACCACCGTCCCTCGAACAGCGCCATGCCGTAAGGATCGACTGTCCTCATTCGCGGGCGGGAATCCTGCAGCGAGCGATATCTGAACTGCACGGTCTTTCGCTCCAGTACGGCCCTGCGCAACTCATTCAGGTTCTGCTCGGCCCTGCCCGGAGCCGCCAGGCCGGTATCGAGGAGCAGTGATTCCTCTCCTTTCCCAAAGGCCGCAGGCTCGGATGCGCGCAGTTTCATGAGCGCCGAGCGCGCACCATCCAGGAGCAGGTCGCGGCCCTTGCCGACGCCCGACAGGCAACTGAGCGCCAGCGCCTCCTCGGGCGTGATGTCCAGCGGCGGCAGGAAGCACTCGTCGCGCTCGATAGTATAGCCCTCGTCCTGGGTCTCTGTCGGCGGCAGGAACCGCACCGGGACGCCCATGGCACGCAGTTCGTCCTTGTCGCGTTCGAACCGCCGCCTGATCGTCCCGGGGGCCGCGTCATCGTCATAGCCGACTACTGTGCCCCGGATGCGCGACCACGCCACCGGGACGCGCGACTTCAGCAGGCAGGCCACCAGGTTCATCAGCCGCTCATATTTCGGTATCTTCTCCATCTTTCGTATCCGGAAGGTTGCGGCTTCCGATTCTATTGCGGCCTCTCCCAATCTCAAGCAGAAAATCGGGAGCATTAAAGAATTGCCGGTAAAAGGATACGCTCCCCGTACGGGTCGCTAAAGCCTGCGCAGCGAGGCGGCGAAAATGCCGGGTGAAGTCGAGAAATGATATAGCGAACCCGATATGCCGGAGACCGCTTTACCGGCCCCGGCCGCTCGTCCGGTCGAGCATGGCAAATCGTGCCGCGCGTAGCGGGCGTGAGTGCGGGCTGCCCCGGGCATGTGCTAGGCGACGTTGTGCTTGGCCAGTTCGATTACTCTCTGGAAGGTCTCAGGGTCATTAACGGCCATTTCGGCGAGCATCTTTCTGTCCAGTTCTACGCCTGCCCTCTTCAGCGCGGCGATGAATTTCGAGTAAGTCATGCCTTCGGCCCTGACTGCGGCGCTCAGACGTGTAATCCAGAGGCGTCGGAAATCCCTCTTGCGCGTCCGGCGGTCGCGAAAGGCGAACTGCCTCGCGCGCATTACGGTTTCGTTTGCGGTGCGGTACAGCCTGCCCCGTCCGCCCACGTACCCTTTGGCCGCTTTTAGTATTCTTTTGCGTCTCTTGTGTCTCGCTACGCTGCTTTTGGCTCTCGCCATCGAAGAGGTCCTTTCGTTCAAACAGACTGTATCCGTCTTTAGACTGCAAGCAGTTTCTTAATCTTCTTCACTTCAGAGGGGTGAACCAGTTTCGCGCGCCGCTGGCCTCTCTTGCGCTTGCCGCTCTTCTTGGCGCGCAGGTGGCCGGTGGCGGCAGCCCGACGGACGACTTTGCCGTTGCGCGTTACCCTGAATCGTTTCTTTGCGCCTTTGTTCGGTTTTAGACTTGGCATAATAACCCTTCCTTATCGCTCAACGCCTTGCGCCCGTACGGGCCGCAAGTTAACAGGCCGCCGTGCTACTTGGGCACGATTGTCATCGTGAGCCGCCGACCTTGGAATTTTGGAGGCCGATCCACCCGGATGATATCTTCCAATTCCCGGAGAATCCGGTTCATCCGTTCCTCGCCGAACTCCTTGTGTGCCATCTGACGGCCGATGAACCGCAGGGTCACCAGGACCTTGTCGCCCTTCTCAATGAGTTCGCGCATCTTCTTGATTTTTATGAGAAGGTCGTGCTCGTCGATGCCGGCCTTCATGCGCACTTCCTTGAAGTGCATCCGGTGGTGGCTCTTGGCGCTGTAGTTGCGCTTCCTTTGGCGGTACTTGTATTTCCCGTAGTCGAGAAACTTGCAGACGGGTGGATTGGTGTCCGGCGCCACTTCCACAAGGTCCAATCCCGCCTCGCGGGCAGCCTTCAGCGCATCCCGCGAACTCATCACGCCCAACTGCACACCCTTGTCATTGATTACCCGAACGGTCCTTGCGCGAATCCGCTCGTTCACCCTCAGGTCGCGTGTGATAACCTTACCTCCGTTTGATAAGCCTGGAACTTATCTCTTCGCCGATCTCCCGTACAAAGGAATCGAGCGAAACCGAGCCGCGGTCGGTGCCGCCGCACTCTCTCACGGCCACCGTGCGGTCTTTACACTCTCTATCGCCCACGACCAGCATGTACGGTATTTTGCGGAGGGTCGCGTCGCGTATCTTGTGACCGATCTTTTCGCTTCGAGTATCGACCTCATACCGCACGCCGGCCGCTTCCAATTCCCGGCCGACTTCGCCGGCATATTCATGGTGCCTGTTTACTATCGGCAGCACTATCGCCTGTACCGGGGCCAGCCACGTTGGGAACAGCCCCGCGTAGTGCTCGATAAGAAAGCCTACGAACCGTTCCACGCTGCCCAGGGCGGCTCGGTGGATCATGACCGGTCTGTGCTCGGCGTTGTCCGGGCCGATGTAAGTCATCTCGAACCTCTCAGGCATGGCGAAGTCCACCTGGACCGTGCCGCACTGTTGCGTACGCTTCAGGCAGTCGCGGATGTGAAAATCTATCTTCGGGCCGTAGAACGCGCCCTCGCCCTCGCTCACTTTATAGTCGAGTTTCATTTCGTCCAAGGCCCGATAGAGCGAGCCTTCGGCGCTTTCCCACATTTCGTCCGTGCCTATCGATTTCGTCGGGCGCGTGCTCAACTCCACGATGTAATCTGTCAGGCCGAACTTCTCGAGCAGGAAGATAATAAGGTCCACCACTCCCTTGACCTCGTCGGTGACCTGCTCGAGCGTGCAGAAGATGTGCGCGTCGTCGATGGTGAACTCGCGCACCCTCAGCAGGCCGTGCATTACGCCGCTCATCTCAAAGCGGTGCACCTGGCCGAGTTCCGCGTACCTCAGGGGCAACTCGCGGTACGAATGCTTGGTCGAGTTGTAAATGAGCAAAGTGCCGGGGCAGTTCATGGGCTTCAGGGCGAGTTTCATGCCCTCGCTCGTCGTGAAGTACATGTACTCCCGGTAATTTTCGTAGTGTCCGCTGCGATGCCACAACTCTTCGTTCAGCATCGCCGGCGTTCGCACTTCCTTGTAACCCCGCTGCCTGTGCACCTCGCGCCAGAAGCGCTCAATCTCGGTCACAAGCGCCACGCCGTTCGGGTGCCAGAAGGCGAACCCCGGCGCTTCCTCGTGGAAACTGAACAAATCCAGTTGCCTGCCGAGCAGCCTGTGGTCGCGTTTCTTCGCTTCTTCCAGCGACTTCAGATGTTCGTCGAGTTCCTTCTGCGTCGGGAACGCCGTGCCGTATATCCTTTGCAGGTTTTCGCGCTCGGCGTCGCCGCGCCAGTACGCCCCGGCGACCTTGGTCAGTTTGACCGCCTTCAGCATGCCGGCGCGCGGCACGTGCGGCCCGCGGCACAGGTCCATGAAGTCGCCTGTTTTGTAAAGCGATACCTCATCGTCCTCAATTTCTTCCAGGATCTCCACCTTGAAGTCCTGGCCGAGTTTCTTCATCTCCTCTATGGCCCTGCCGCGCGGCATCACGACACGTTCAAACGGCTCATCCCGCTGGATGATCTTCGCCATTTCCTCTTCAATGGGCTTCAGATCATCCTCGTTCAGGTTCTTCGGCAGTTTGAAATCGTAGTAGAACCCGTCCTCGACGGCGGGACCCACACCGAGTTTCGCCGAAGGATAAAGGCGTAGTACGGCGGCCGCCAAAACATGAGAAGCGCTGTGTCGAAGGACTTCCAGCCCTTGCGGAGTATCACCGGTGATAAATTTCAGGCTGACGTCGCCCTCCGGCGCGGCGCTTATATCGGTCAGGTTGCCGTTGATTTCAGCGGCCACAGCGGACTCTGCGAGTCGCGGCCCTACAAAACTTGCAATCACCGCGGCGCTATCGCCGGATTTGTACTGGATATCCTTGCCATCGGGCAAGGTGGCCTTAGGCATACCGCTCCCGTAGAAAATAGGATAAAGTTCACTGAAATTTCTAAGGCTGCATTATATCGACCGACTTCCCAAAGTCAAATAAAATCGGAGGCATTGGGAACATGTGAGAATCCCGGAAAGGCCGCACCGGTGATTGTCACCATTACCCATTCGGACCCTGACGGGTCCTCAGGGCGAGGACCCGGAACGGGCGGAGCGCAGACGCTCTGAAGGAGCGGCCGGCTCGTAGATGGTGACTGTCACCGTGTCGGCAGCGCCCAAGATTCTTACATGCTCCCGGAGGCATT
>QNCA01000018.1 GCA_003644325.1 Planctomycetota bacterium | reverse complement strand
GACCTGGGCAACATAATGAAGCACGCGCAGAAGATGCAGCAGGAGATGGCCAAGATTCAGGAAGACCTGAAGAACCGCGTCGTTGAGGGAAAGGCCGGCGGCGGGATGGTCGTCGTGAACGTGAACGGCGCACAGGAACTCCTCGCGGTCAAGATAGACAAGAACGTGGTGGACCCGGAAGACGTGGAGATGCTAGAAGACCTTATAACAGCCGCCGTGCGCGAAGGCATGCGCAAGGCAAAGGAAATGGCCAACAAGGAAATGTCAAAACTCACCGGCGGGCTGAACCTGCCGGGATTACTCTGACGCAGCCCGGCGGCGCCGGATTTGTGGAGGTTATATGATGAAAAACGTCAGCAAATTTTCACGCACCATTCTCCTTTTCTTCGTTTTGCTGGGCGTTCTTGCGGCGGCGCCGAATTGCTCCCTGACGGAAGTGGTGTCGTCCGTTGACGACGGACAGGACGATGTTGCAGGAAAGCCGCTTTTTGCCATAGGAAATGAAAAAGGCAAGCCCACCGGTGAGGATGCGGACATAATTGCGCCGGGGTGGAAAGACTTCCCGATAGTACCCGAGTGGGGATACGATGCCTTTCAGAAAAGCCCCTTCGAAAGGCTCGGATCGGAGGAAGGCGGCGCCGATTATTTCAAGGCCATACCCGCGCCGGACGGAGGGATATATTTGTTCATCAGCGGTCTTGTCGTATCATCGAGCAACGGCAATATCTATGTCGAACACTATGACAAGGACCTCAATTTCATAACCAGCCCCGACCTTGGCCTGCATCTGCTCGGTTTTCCCCCGTATGTCGAGAAACACAGCCTTGCACTGTTTGACGTTCTGAAGGACGGCGAGAACTACTACCTTGCTTTCGACTGCTGGGACCACAAACACGCCGTATTTCTTATGAAATACGACAAGGACCTGAAACCGCTCTACAGGCGGCCGGTCTTTATAGATTACGGTTGCAGCCCTGCATTGGTCAAGGCAAATAGCAGGATTTACGTCCTGTATGCCTATAAATACAGAGACGCGAAGAAGAAAACACGGCACGGCATATTCAAAATGACCGTCGTGGAGACCCAACACAAAATAGACGGAGAGGAGCGGTTTTTCGCGCACAGAATCCACCGTGAAATGCTGCCGCTGGATACGCCCAAAGACGCCCTGTATCCCACCGCGCCTCACGTTGTTTACAACCCCGCACAGAAGGAATTCTGCCTGATTTACAACGCGATCAAAAGAGAATACCTGTGGGGCGATCACATCGCGCAGATCTTCGACGCAAACTGGAAAAAGAAAGGCCCCGCTGTAAATCTCTACGACTACTTCAGCGAATTCAGGGAGAAAGAAAGGCACGATTCCGTCATCCCCGCCGTTGCTCTTCACAACGGCCGGTATATCTTCTCCACCGACGGGCAGTTCAAGTTCCGCAAGAAAGGCATCCCGAAGGAGATCAACTCCGTCGCAATAATAAAATGCGATAAAGGCCTGAAGAAAATCGCCGTCCGGCCCATCTACGGCAAGATGCTCGAACAAAATGGCAGGACGAAAACCCTCGGGCTGGGTGCCAGCCATATCTTCAACTACGGTGACGGTCTGGCCGTCATCGGCAGCGCGGCATTCGGCGGTGCGCTATTGTACAAGTTGGACGGCGACCTGAACGTCAAATCGGCCACAGTACTCAAAGGCGGCATCCCCAGGAAGTCCGACCTTTTCGTCAACCCCTGCGAAATCGAGAAGTACCCGCCCAGGGGCATACTCGGATGCTCGCAACTGCTCAGGATACCGGTGGACAATCGTGGTCTCGCGACGGCGAAGAAGTGTAATATCGAGATGTACTATCAAAACAAGAAGGTAGCATCCGGCTCAATCGACTCCATCATCCATTTTAGCCACAGGGTGACGGCGGAATTAAAGTGGACGGTCCCCGAAAAGGTTCAGACGAAAGAAATCGAAGTTCAGATTAAACTCGACCCCGAAAAGAGGAACGAAGAGTTTACCCGTGCGAACAACACGATAAGCGTCAAATTGCCTGTCTGGGACAAGGGCATGGTACGCGGTTACGTTCAAGACGGCTCGCTGGGCGTCATCGACTGGCTTCCCCTGGAAAGCGCGAAAGTAACGCTTACCGCACCCGGCTATAGCAAAACATCTACCACGGACAGGCGGGGCTACTACGAATTCGACCGCGTGCCGTTCGGCAACTACCACGTCAAAATCGAAAAGGCGGGCTACAACGCCGTCGAAGACGACCGCAAACTCTCGAAGGCAATCCCTGTTGCAACAGTCGGCGATAAACTGGACAACCACGGCAGGTTCGAGGTAGAGGTAAAACCCGCAAAAGCCCTGAAGAGGTGTGAGGTCATGCTTTCGGGCGGCAAGTTCAGCAACATCGACGCCGAAAGGGGCGAATCCGGAAAGTTCGTCGCCGACGTGCCGGCCGGTAAATACAAAGTCAAAATAAAATCACCCGGTTACGTTCCCTGCCAGAATACCGATGTTCAGATAAATCTCGGCCGGACGACATCCATCGCCGTTACCCTGGAGGAGGCCACCTACTCTATCGTTAGCGGCCGGGTCTGCGACATGTACGGCGACCCCGTCCCAAACACCACGATAACTTTCAGACAGGCCGGCTGGGGAAACGACGACAACGCTCCTCAACCGCAGTACGCGACTACCTCGGACGAAACCGGGAAATTCACAATCACACTGACAGGTTACAGGAGAAAAACGGTCAGGTACAAGGACAGCAACAATAAATGGCGGACGAAAATCGAGCGCGGCGACGCAATCAAGGGCACGGTTTCCTGGAAGATAAGCGCCGTGGCGCCCGGCAAGCCCGCTTTCTCGCAACAATTCTCCGCACGGGCCGGCTACGAGGAAACATGCAACATCTACCTGTGCGACCCCAAGGACGCGCCGAAGAATATAGGCATCATCAACGTGTATGTGCCGTGGACCGCGGAGGCCCACTTCCCCGGTTTCATGAATTATCCCTCAATGAACGCCTACGCATGGTACGGCATCTTCGCAGCGGGCCTGCGCGTCGATTACAACCCGAAGAAGGACGAAATCCTCTCGCTTTACACAGGCGTCCAGGGCCTTGCTTATGAAATGCACGCCGTCTCGGGGAAAATTACCGTAAAGAAAAAGTCATCCCCGCGCAAGGGCTGGAAAAAGTGGGGAAAAACCGCGGTAAAGGTCGGTAGAAAACTCATAAAACTAAAGAAAACCCTGGAAGACGAGCCCGAATCGAGCAACGAGGTGCCCACGGCGTTCGACACCGCGTTTAAGACGCTCAGGCAAAACCTCGGACCCACACTCTTCATCCCCGGCGTCGATAAGCACAAAACGTCCGTCCGCGTGGACCTTATACAAATAATCGGCACGGACAAGAACAATAAGGGCCGGGTCCTCTGGTCAACAAAAAAGCAATGGTTCAGCCACGACTCGCACGACGACGAATTCCCCAACAGCCACATAAAGGAATTCAAGGTGCCCAAGGGCATTAATCGTAAAAAGGTCAAGATCGTCGTTTACCTGAAACTGCAAAAACTCTCCCTGGACGGTGCCAGTCCCACCGGCCCGGTACCCTTCTACACCAATCAGCATATAAAGATCATCTGGAATCCCGGCAACAACAAGATGAATGCGCACTACGTACCCGAATATGAATACCTTGGGATAACCGGACTTTCGTTCGACTGAGATCCGTCGTCGAAACGCCCTGCGGGAATGCAGACATGAACGAACACGCGGAACCGGTCGAAAGGCTCATCAAGGCGTTGGAGAAGCTGCCCGGCGTGGGCGCTCGCAGCGCGGAGCGGTTCGCCTACCACATGCTCGACGCCCCGCAAGAAGAGACCATGGAACTCGCCCGGGCAATCCGCGACATGAAAAGAGATGCAAAAGAATGCAAACAATGTTATAATATAAGCGGCGAGGACGAATGCAGGATTTGCCGCGACAGGTCGCGCGACCGTACCTTGCTATGCGTGGTGGAAACCTACCAGGACGTCACGGCGATAGAGCGCACCGGCGCTTACAGGGGGCTGTACCACGTTCTGCGCGGGCGCCTGGCGCCGCTGGAGGGCAAAGGTCCTGAAAATCTGACTATCCGCCGCCTGCTCGAACGCGTGAAGAGCGGAGAGTTCCGCGAGGTCATCCTCGCCACGAACCCGGACATGGAAGGCGACGGCACGGCCATGTTCCTGGCGCAAGAAATGGCCGGGCTCGACGTAAAGGTGACCCGGCTGGCACGCGGCATCCCCTCCGGGGGCAGAGTGAAACTGGCGGGGAAAAGTATCCTGTCCGACGCGCTTGAAGGACGCACTGAACTATGAAGATGGATCTCATATTACGGCAGCGGCTGGAGCAGAAACTCAAACTTGCTCCGCAAATAATACAATCCATCGAAATCCTTCAACTACCCGCGCTGGATTTGCAGGACCTCATCACGCGGGAGTTGGAGGAAAACCCCGTTCTTGAAATCGAGCAACCCCGGGAACCGGAAGAGGAATACGCCCCCGAACCGCCGTCCGACGCGCAACTGGAACGCAAGCGTGAGCAGCCGGACTATGAAGTGGTGAACGAACTTGAAGAGTCCCTGCTGGAGGATAACTTTTACACCCGCCGCCCGCGCCGCGCCGACGACGACGGCCACGGCAAAATGGAGGCGATGAAAAACGCCGAAAGCCGTCCCATCTCCCTGCAGGATTATCTCTTTCAGCAACTCAGCCTGCTCGAACTCGACCCCCGCATCAGGGAAATCGGCGAATACATCATCTACAACATCAACGACGACGGCTACCTGCAGTACAGCCTGGAGGACATACTGGAATCCATCGACCTGCCGGTCCTGTTCACCATGGGGGAGAAAGCATTGCGCGCCGTCCAGAGCCTGGACCCGCCGGGCATCGGCGCGCGCGACCTCAAGGAGTGCCTCTTGCTGCAACTCGCGGAAAACGGCCACGCCGCCTCCTTCGAGCATGAACTCATCGAAAACCATCTCAAGGACATCGAACTGAACCGCTTCCCCAAGATCGCCAAGGAAACCGGTCGCAGCATTGACGAGGTAAAGGAATGCATCCGCATGATAAGCGCGTTGAATCCCCGCCCGGGCGGACTGTATGCGGGCGCTTCCGCGCCTGTCGTCAATCCCGACGTCGTTGTTACCTGTGTTGACGGCGAGTACGAAGTCCGGCTGGAGGACGACTATCTGCCGCGCATATATGTCAACCCGTCCTACCACGCGCTCCTCAAGGAGCAAAAAAACAACCCAAGAATTTGTGAGATTGTCCGCAAGAAACTCGACAGCGCCCGGTGGCTCATCGACGCCATCGAACAGCGCCGCACCACGCTGTTCAAAATCGCAAAGAAAGTGATTGAAATCCAGCGCGACTTCTTCGACAAGGGCATCACACACCTCAAGCCGCTCAAGATGCAGGAGGTGGCGGAGGCCATAGGCGTGCACAATTCCACGGTCAGCCGCGCCATCTCGAACAAATATGCCCAGACCCCGCGCGGAATCTTCCCGCTCAAATTCTTCTTCACCGGCGGTACCACCGCCGAAGACGGCACCGTCGAGTCGCGCATGAGCGTCAAGCAGCGCGTCAAGGACATCATCGACAACGAGGACAAATCCAACCCCTTGAGCGACGACGAAATCGCCGAAAGACTGAAAGAGATGGGCTTCAACGTCGCCCGCCGCACCATCACCAAGTACCGCTGCACGATGCGCATTCCATCCTCCCGCCGACGCAAGGAATACTGACGCGAAGGGGCAAGGGGTAACAGGCAACAGGGCAAGGGCAAAGGGCGGAACCCTCTCCCACTTTCCTACTACTTCCCGGCTTTCTTTAGAATAATCCGGAAATCACGCCGTTCTTGTCCACGTCCACCTTGGTATAGGCGGGCACCGACGGCATGCCGGGCATTGTGCGCATCGTGCCGCACAGCGGACACAGGAAGCCCGCGCCCGCCGACACGCGGATGTCGCGCACGGGGAAGACGTAGTCCCTCGGCGCGCCCTTTACCTTCGGGTCGTGAGAAATCGACAGGTGCGTCTTCGCCATGCAGACGGGCAGTTTGTCGAAACCGAGTTCGGTGTAGAGTTTCAGTTTTTTCCTTGCCGCGGGCTCGAAGCGCACCTCCTTCGCGCCATAGATTTCCTTCGCAATGGTTTCTATCTTTTCCTGGATGGACATCTCCAGCGGGTAGAGGAACTTGAAGTCGTTTTTCTCTTCGCACGCGGCGACGAACGCCTCGGCCATCTCGACGGCGCCCTTGCCGCCTTCGGCCCAGCATCTGCTCTCCACGGCGGCGGTCGCTCCGGCCTCTTCCGCGGCCTTCTTGATTTCCGCTATTTCGCTGTCTTTGTCCGTCGCGAACCTGTTGATTATTATAACCGCGCTAAGGCCGTGCTTCTTGACGTTGCGGATGTGCGCCTTCAGGTTTTCGCAGCCGGCCGCTACGTCCTCCGGATTTTCCGCGAGCAGCGACTCGTCAAGCGGTCTGCCGGCCACGACCGTGTATTTGCTTGAGTGCATCTTCAGCGCGCGTACGGTCGCCACTATGCCCGCCGCATCGGGCGCCAGTCCGGAGTAACGACACTTGATGTTCAGAAATTTCTCCATGCCGAGGTCTGCGCCAAAGCCGGATTCCGTCACGACGTAGTCCGCCAGTTTCAGCGCGACCTCGTCGGCGACGATGGAGGAGTTGCCGTGGGCGATGTTCGCGAACGGCCCCGCGTGGACAAACGCCAGCGTGTTCTCCGTCGTCTGCATGATGTTCGGCTTAACGGCGTCTTTCATCAGGGCGGTCATGGCGCCGGCGACCTTGAGGTCTTCCGCGGTCACGGCCCTGCCGTCTTTGGTGTACGCGGCGATCATGCGGCCGAGTTTTGCGCGCATATCTTCCAGGCCGGCGGCCAGGCTGAGGATCGCCATGACCTCGCTGGCGACCGCGATGTCGAATCCGGTCTCGCGCGGGATGCCGTTCTGCCTGCCGCCCAGCCCCACGATGATGTTGCGGAGCGCGCGGTCGCTGATGTCAACGACGCGGTTGACGGCCACCTGCAGCGGGTCGATGTCGAGCGGGTTTTTCAGGAGGATGGAAGTATCGACCGCGGCGGCGAGCAGGTTGTGCGCGGCGCTGACCGCGTGGATGTCGCCGGTCAGGTGCAGGTTGAAGTCTTCCATCGGCACCACCTGCGAGTGGCCGCCGCCCGCCGCGCCGCCCTTGATGCCGAACACCGGCCCCATGGACGGCTGACGAATGCACGTGACAGCCCTCTTGCCGATGCGGCTCAGTCCCAGGCTCAGGCCTATGGTGTTGACGGTCTTGCCTTCGCCCAAGGGAGTGGGGGTGATGGCGGTGATGGCGATGTATTTGCCGTTGGGTCTGTCCTTCAGGCGCTCCAGTATTTCCAGTTTCACCTTCGCCTTGTAGTCGCCATACGACTCCAGTTCGTCACGGTTGATGCCGTACCTTTCGGCCAGTCGCCGGATGGGAATCATTTGTGTGGATTGACTGATTTCAATGTCGCTCTTCATGACGCTTTACTCCTTGCTGCGGTTCAACGTTGAAAGGAATACGAAAGGTGACAGGCGCCATCTATCTACAAGCCGGCCCCCGACTACGTCCCTGATCGAAAGACCGAGCCTCTACGGCTCGGGCGGGCGGGGGCTGCGCTTCGTAATGGTGACAGTCACCTTTCATGTCCCTTTGAACATACAGGACTCGACAGGTAACGCGGGGCCTCAGTAGTCGGCAAGGTACTCGCTCAGGATTTCTTCATCGGCTTTGGACAGGGCCAGGAAGCCGAGGCCGATATCGTATTTGGCGGGGGAACCGGGCGGGAGTTTCTTGGCCCAGATGACCTGCCCGCGGCACTCGATAAACCGGCCGTCCGAGAGGGTAATGGTGAGGTCAAGCAGTTTGCCCTCTTTGATTTTCTCATCAGAATACATGCGCAGTCCGCCCGGGCTGATGTCGCGGGGAGCGGCGGGACGCGACAGCAGCGGCGTGTATGAGAAATAGACCGGCGCGTTTACGCGCCGGTACCTTCTTTTTTCTTCCTTTTCTGGCATTTCTGTCAAACCTGTTAAACGGGAACCAGCGCCGGGAGACCGGACACGCAAACATTTCTCCGGCGCAACTTATCATTATTATCGGCCGCAAGCCGTGGAACATGTAGTGACAAATGTTGTCCGCCCGGGAGCCGCAATTGGTCAAAAATGCCCCATACCGCCGGGCCGCGGTCGGATTCGCGCAAACCGTAAGATTTTATCGGAAAATGCCTTGCCGATGGCCGCTTGCTTCGCGGGAGATGCGTCAACCCCGTGGCATAATACTTGCGTGTAGCCCGCGTGTCCACCGTCCCGCACAACGCCGTCTTCATAAGGCAAAAACCATGAACCCACGCGACAAAGGTTTTACGCTCGTCGAACTGATTATCGTGGTGGCGATAATCGCCATCATTGCCGCGATTTCAATACCAAACCTGGTGCGGGCCAAAATCTCGGCGAACGAAGCCGCCGCCATCCAATCGCTCAGGGCCCTGGTAAGCGCACAGGATATCTTCCGAAATACCCAGGGACTCGGCCGCTACGGCACACTGGCCGAACTCCGCGATGCCGTTCCGCCCTGTGTTGACCCGGCCCTGGGTTCCGGGATATGCAGCGGCTATACGGTGTCTGACACGGGGGTGCCCGGCAGCGATACATGGGCGGCCGTCGCCGTACCCAACAGCGCCGGCTTTACCGGCAATCGCGGCTTCTACGTTGACCAGTCCGGCTTAATCAGGTACACGAACGACGGCTCACCTCCCGACACATCCTCGCCGGAAATCGGCGGTTAGTTTCTGTTGCCAAAAGTCTGCCCCCCTTCGTCCTGTGTCGGGGAGAGAGTTGCCGGGGATGCGCCCAACGCCGGATTGTCGCCTCACGTTACGTTAACACAGCGGCGTCCGGCCCCTTTCCCCGCTCAGCCGTCCTTATTCAACGGACTTGCGTCCGCCTCACCCGGTTCTGACGATTCCTTTTCCTCTTCATCGGTTTCCGCGCCTCCGTCCGGTTCGGCGGCGGCGGCGGTTGGCGCTTCCGGCGGAGGCTCCTTCACCCTGTCCAGGCCTTCGTAAAGGAAGGCTGCGGTCGCGTTACTGATTTCCAGGGGGTCGGGCCGTGTCCGGGCTACGCCGCCGGCGAGGGCGGCGCGCGCCACGGCCTCGGCCACGGCGAGAACCACGCGGATGTCCAGCGCGCACGGGATGAAGTGGTCGGCGTCCAGTTCAGTCTGCGGGATGCTCTCCGCCAGGGCCTTTGCCGCCGCAAGTTTCATATCGTCGTTGATGTCTCCGGCTCTCACGCCGAGCGCCCCGCGGAACAGCCCCGGGAATATCAGCGCGTTGTTCACCTGGTTGGGAAAGTCACTCCGGCCCGTCGCGATAACCTTCGCCCCGGCCGCCCTGGCGACCTCCGGCATGATCTCCGGTACGGGATTCGCCAGCGCAAACACGATGGGATTCTCCGCCATCGAGGCCACCATCTTTTTCGTGACGCAGTCGTTGGAGGAGACGCCGATGAATACGTTGCGCCCCCTCATTGCCTCGGCGATACCGCCCTTGATGCCTGCCTTGTTGGTCAGTTTCGCCATTTCGCGTTTTTCATCGTTCATGTTTTCTTCGCGGCCGTCGTAAATCGCCCCGGTCGTGTCGCAGAGAACAACGTCCTTGAATCCGTACTTGAGCAGGGCGCGCGCGACGGTCAGCCCTGCCGCGCCCGCGCCGTTCACGGCCGCCGTGGAGCCGCCGGCGTCCCTGCCGGTCAGCCTGAGCGCGTTTATCAGGCCGGCCAGCACCACCGCGGCGGTGCCGTGCTGATCGTCGTGAAACACGGGTATGTCAATCTTTTCCCTGAGATTCCTCTCGAGTTCAAAGCACTTCGGCGCCCCTATGTCCTCCAAGTTCACTGCGCCGTAGGTGTGGGATGTCATCGAGATGATTTTTTCGATTTCCGCGGCATCCCGTGTCGCGAGAACCAGGGGATGTGCGTTGATGCCCGCGAGCGTCCGGAAGAGCACGCACTTGCCCTCCATCACGGGCAGCCCGGCCGTCCCGCCGATGTTGCCCATCCCCAGCACCGCGCTGCCGTCGGATATAACGGCCACCGTGTTGCCCTTTGAGGTGTAATCCCATACGAGGTCAGGGTCGGCGGCTATCTCTTCAGCGGTCCAGAGGCCGCCGCGGCCCGCAACGACGTCGAGCGAGTACCTGTCCACTATCCGTGCTCTTGCCCGGGTACGGATGCTGCCGCGGTGCCTGCGGTACATTTCCAGCGCCGCCTGCATCAGGTGCTCGTCGTCGTAAGGCGCCTCCGGCATTTCAACGGTCGCGTTGCGGTTCTCAAAGACGATGCTGTGGATTCGAGCGGCCAGTGCATCGCTGTCAACCTTGACCTGGCCGGCGCCGCTGGCATTGAAGCCGTCGGCGCAGACCCGCGCCACGCGCTCGGCCAGGCGGAAATCGACCACCCGGGTTGAGAAGCCGCTCACAGACTTCAGCGTGTCCTCTATCTCTCTGCCGGCGGCGTAATAGACGACGTTTGAAACATCGCAGGCCCTCGAGGCGATAAGCGCGTTGAAGAATCCCGGCACGGCCATGTATGAGTCGCAGAACTTCTGCCGGGGCGTCAGTCCGCTGCGCCGTGCGAAGACACGGTCCAGCACATCCTCATAGCGAATCAGCGGTATGCCCGCCTCGAACGTGTCGGCCATCTCGTCGTACAATTCCTTGTTCAGGCCGAACACCGCTATCGCGCCGAAGGCGGGCGCGATGTTGCCGAGGAGAAAGCGAAATTCCTTCACCCTTTTGCACGTGACGCACAGCGGGTAGACGCTCAGTCCTCCCAGTTCGCTCAGCATCGCGGCTTCGCCCTCGAGTATCGGCAGGACCGCTGCGGGACCGATGTCGCCCAGGTCAACCACGTCGCTGCCGTTTGAGACCAGCGCCATGTTTTCGCCTTTGGATGTACAGGTATATGCCTCTTCGGGGTTGTCCCGTATTGCCCTGCACGGTTCCGCCACGCCCGGGGTATATACCATGCTCAGCCCGAGCCTGTCGCGTACGGGTACCTTGCACTCCGTGCCGAGCATGCCCTGGTAGAGTTTTCTGAGCCTCAGCGCGCGTTCCTTCTTGATTCTGTCCGGTCTTGGCATCTGTTCTCCCCCGTGATGTTTTTGCTTGCCTTGTTTCGCATACGCGGTGATAGTCACCAATGTTCTCAAGTTGACTGACTTTTTC
>QNCA01000017.1 GCA_003644325.1 Planctomycetota bacterium | reverse complement strand
TAGATTTTGGACGTCGGACTCTGGACACAATGTGGATGTGGAAGGCCGCCGTAAAAAGTCGGTTGTCGGCATATCCCAAGGCTCTCCACATGGCCGTCCGGTTGAGCCGCCGTCCAATGTCCGGAATCCAACATCCAACAGGCCAGAGTGGCGGAATCGGCAGACGCGCGGGATTCAAAATCCCGTCCTCGTTCAGAGGGTGAGGGTTCGAGTCCCTCCTCTGGCACCACCCCTTACATTGCTGCGCCTTGCAGACGGGACTTCCACGCACACACCAGAGCGTGAGGGTTCCCCTCACCCCCGCACTGCGGGGCTCGGGACAAACTCACCTCTCCTCTGGCACCATTCCTTGTCGCAGTTACGTACAGCAACGCGCGAAAACGGTGGCGTGATTGCGCGACATCGCTCCCGGGTATCGGTCACCCTTTGTAGCGGCCGCGGAGGCTGTTCAGGCGGATGGTGAACAGGGCGCTGAACATGGACCAGGAATCCGTGAACGTGCTGACGCGTGTCTGGGGTGAGTCCTTCCATGTGACGGGCAGTTCGCAGATTTTATAGCCGAGTTTTCGCGCGAGGAAGAGCGCCTCGACGTCGAACGCGAAGCGCTCGACCTGCTGGAGGGCGAAAATCCTGCGCCCGGCTTCGCGGGTGAACATCTTGAAGCCGCACTGCGTGTCCTTTATCCCTCGCACGGCCATTACGCGGACGATCTTATTGAAAGTCTTGCCCATCAGTTGCCGGTACCAGGGCTGGTAGGTGACGATGTTGGATTCGGGCATCGCGCGGGAGCCGATGACGACGTGGTAGCCTTCGCGCATCTTTTCGAGGAAGCGCGTCGTCTCTTCGATGGGGGTGGAGAGGTCGGCATCGGAGAACAGCAGGTATTTGCCCTTGGCTTCGAGCATGCCGTGGCGGACGCTGTAGCCTTTGCCGCGGTTGGCGCCGTTTTCCAGGACACGGAAGTTTTCGTGTGCCCGTGCGGATGCCTTTGCAACCTCGACGGTCTTATCGGACGAGCCGTCATCCACGAGGATTACCTCGCCGGTGTAGTCCCGCCCTGCAAGGAATTCGAATATGCTCTCGAGCGTCGGGCCTATGCGCTTTTCCTCGTTGTATGCGGGGATAATGATGCTGAGATGAGTTTCGCTCATTCGCTCGTACCCTCGTTCTCTGCTTCCGCCGGTTCCAGTTCAAAGGGGGACCTGTAAAGGTAGATGGAGTACCCTATCTTTGCGACGGGCCTCTCCTGTCTGAGCCGTTTCATCATCCACGGCGCCAGGCGCAACGGGCCGTATGTCTCCTGCAGGTCGGTCACGCTCACGGCGATATAATCCCGTCCGCTAATCCCAGTACTTATGCTCAGGTCGGACCTGGTTATGCCGGGCAGGTTCGGAGGCATGAGAAACTTGCACCTGACGCCGTAGTACCGCGGGTCGGCGCTGCCGAAGTATTGCAGGTGCGCCCGTTCTATATCGTGTTCGTCCATGTAGCGTTTCAGCAGAATGAGGTCCTGGCCCCAGTCGATGTTGGAGTCGGTGAGGTGTTCGGGGCCGTTGCCGGGGCCTCCGGCAATTTCGTTGAAGTAGGCCAGATAATTCGGCCATATGGTCGCTGTGCCGAAAACGTACCACAGCAGCAGAAGAACGAAGAGGACATTGCCCGCAATGACGTTAGACCGCTGGCGGCCCCGCAGGTGACCAGCCACCTTGCCGACGAATATCAGCGCCAGGGGGATTACCGGCAGGATGTGGCGGTGGCCTATGTTCATGTTGCCGTACATCGCCACGCCGAAATATATGATGAAGGCCGCGATGAGGGGGGCCTCGTGCCGCCACGTCTCGCGGCTCCAGCGCCAGGCTAGCGCCACCGTCAGCGCAAACAGTATCAGCACGGGAACCGGGGTCTTGTAAAGGGACGTCATGATGAAATAATGCGGCCACGGCTTGTAGCGCGGCGGGTTGCCGGGGATGATATTGTGCTCGCCGTCCAGAAACGACGCACGGGTCATGGTTGAGCGGACGTAGTGGAGTCCTTCGACGTATGCCTGCGGCAGCAGCCTGTTGTCGTGTATAAACCGGTACACGCCGGTCGCGGGAAACTCGACCGGCTTGCCGAACCAGAGATTCCTGTCGCCGCCGTCGTCGGAAAACGCCGAGAAGCGGAATCCGTATCCCGCCCAGACTACGCCGTAGGCAATCGGGAGCATGATTATGAAAAGGAGCAGCAGTGCGACGAGTTTTTTTCTCATGCTCCTTGCGGTAAGTGTTTTAAGGAACCCGAATTCAATCGGCGAGCCGTCAAACAGCCGCACCAGGGCCGCGACCGCCAGTATAGGCAGCAACAGGAGGCCGGAGAACTTCGCCAGGAGGGCCAGGCCCAGGGTAAAGCCGGCAAGTATCGCGCTGAGCGGCGTGAGCCGCCGTGCCGCCCTGTCGAAGCAGAAGAGGGAGAGGAGCAGGAAGAAGGCGATGGGAATATCAGTGTTTGTAAGGCGGGCATGTGCGATGAGGTTCGGACTGAAGGCGAAGAGAAACAGCGAGAGAAGACCGGCGCCGTTCCCGTACAATTTCCGCGCCCAGAAAAATATGAGCAGGCCCAGGCCCAACGACAGCAGGACCATCGGCAACCTGCCCCAAAAGAACAGGGAGTACGCATCATTTCTGCCGCTGAACAGAAATTCCCAACCGTATCTCCACTCGACGCCCTTTTTCCACGCCTCCGAGTTGAACGCCCCGTCGGGGTTGAGAAACAGGAGCGGCAGCCCGGCTATCATCTTCCCGAGCGGCGGGTGCTCGGCGTTAATGCGGTAGTCTCCGGTTTTGAGGTATGAATACCCGGCGGGCAGATGCGCGGTCTCGTCCCATGTGCCGCTTTTTTGCGCCATGCTGGTGATCGCCTGCAGGGCAAACGCCACCGAAAGCAGGGCCACCCAGAGGACAAGGCGCCACCCCCGCGTCAGGCGCCGGCCCATGTCGAAAAATTTCGCTCCGGCTCCGTCACGCTTGATGGGCGCCTTCCTTGCTGCTTCCTTGATTCGCTTCTTTTTCCTGGACATATCCGCCAGATGTTGCGATGGTTTGTCATTGCGGGCCGACGGGCTTTACCGGTACGCGTGTCTCCCCGGGAATGCGATACAGATATATTGAATAGCCTATTACGGCTTCCGGTTCAAGTCCTCTCAACCGCCGGGTGATATTTCTCATACGGCGCTCGACCTCAGGCCCGATAGAGGGGTCGAGAAAATGCAGTACGTATGTCTCATGCAAAATAGAACCGCTGATGGCAATGTACTCGCCCTTTCGGTCGAAGAGACACGAACCTTCCGGAGGGCCTGCAGCGGTTCTGTCGGGAAAGGGATTGAATTTGATACCGTAGTACGTCGGGTCAGCCGAGCCGAAGTAACAAAGATGTACTTTGTCGATACCGTGCTCGTTCATGTGGCGTTTAAGCAACTTGAGGTCTTGCCCCCAGTCTATGTTTGAATCGCTCAGGTGCTCGAAGGCGTGTTCCGGGCCGCCGGCAATCTCGTTGAAATACGCGAGATAGTGCGGCCGGATGCGCAGCGTCCCGTATGCGTACCAGGCAAGCAATCCGGCAAACATCACCGATATCATGATGGCGGCCCGCCGTTTCCGCCGCCTCAGGCAGGAGGGTATCTTGGCGATAAAAATAAACAGGACCGGCAGAACGGGCAGGATATGCCTGTGGCCTATGTTCATCACGCTGAAGATCGCCACGACGTAGTAAGTGACGAAAAACGCTATCAGCGGCGCCTCGTGCGACCATGTGCGACGACTCATCCAGGGCGCAAGAATAACGCTGAGCGCGAAGAAAATTATGACGGGTACGGGCGTCTTGTAAAGGAAGGTCATTATAAAATAGCGTCGCCAGCCCTTAATGATCGGCGCCTTCATCGGACTGCCGTCTTCATGTTTGCGCGGGTCGCCGTGTTCGTCCTTGAGTTCCACCATTTTGACCTCGGTTCGCTTTCCGTCGAGATACGCCACTCTGTCCATGTGGGTTCGCAGATAGTGAAAGCCGACCAGGTATGCCTCCGGGAGCAGGCGATTCTCGTAAGCAAATCTGTAGAGCGCGTCGGGCGGAAACATCTTCTGCGCATCAGAAAACCTTTGCCCGAATTTGCCGTCCGGCTCTGTGACAGCCTTGAAGCGAAAACCGTAGCCGGCCCAGACCGTGCCGTATGCAAAAACCAGCATTACGCAAAAAAGCGCCGCGAGCGCGGGCAGTTTTCGGCGCCACCCGGCCAGCGAGGATGTCCGCCGCAACCCCGCCTGAACCGGTTTGCCGTCGAACACCCGCGCCAGAAGCACAACTCCCAGAATCGGCAGCATCAATCCTCCGGAGAACTAGGCCAGCAGCGCCAGGCCCAAAGTGACGCCGGCCAGCGCCGCGCTGAGCGGTGTGAGTTTTCGCGTGGCTCCGTCAAAACAGAACAGCGATAGCAGCATGAAAAGGGACACCCCCACGTCGGTGTTCGCCAGACGACCGTGCGCCAGAAGATTGGGACTGAAGGCAAAGAGAAACAATGCGAAGAGACCGGCGCCGTTGCCGTACATCTTGCGCGCCCAGACGAATATGAGCAGGCCGAGGCAAAGCGACAACCCGACCATCATCAGCCTGGCCGCGAAGAAAAGGCTGTCCGCATCGTTCTTGCGATACAGAAACTCCCAGCCGTACGCGCCGCCGTTGCCGTCCCGCCACCTCTCCGAGTCGAAATTGCCGTCTATCTTCTGGAAGAGCAGAGGCAGCGCCGATATCATCTTCACAAGCGGCGGGTGCTCCGGGTTTACGCGATAATCGCGCTTCGCAAGGTAGGTATATCCCGCGGGCAGGTGCATGGTCTCATCTATGGTGGGAGATTTCCACACCATGCTTGTGACCGCTTGCACGGCAAATGCCCCCAGGAGCAGCGCTACCCAAAGCGCCGGCCAGGGGTTTCGCAAAAATCGGGAGAGCACGCTCCTGCGCAAAGGGGCGGTCACCGGTTTACTGCGACCGCCTTCCGGCGTGTGGGATCTAAGATAGTGTTTCATTGTTGACAATGGACCGGCCTCAACAGGTTGGACGAAATGCCCAGTTTAGCATACCCGGGCCAAGTTTCAAGACATCGCCTCCTTCCACGTGCATCCTTCCACGGGCGGGGAATCTGCTGGACACGTCTGCCCTGTCGATGTATCTTGAGAAGCATGCTTGGAGAAATTCCGCGCGTCGGCCATACGATGACTGCGTGTTGTCAAAAGGATTTGCTTCGAAACCTCTTTTGAGAATCCGCGAATGAGCAGTAACAAGGTTATCATTATCAACGGTCCTTCCGGCGTGGGCAAATCCACCATATCGCACATTCTCAGCAGATCAATCAGGAAGGGCGTGCATATCGACGTGGACATCCTGCGGCACCTGGTAACCAATTACAGCCTTACCCGGGAGCAAATCAATCTGGCTTACCGCAATGCCGCCTCCCTGACGGACAATTTTCTGGCCGCCGGCTATACCGTCATCATTGACGGGGTGTTTCCCGCCGGTGAGGACCTGGCGACCTTCCGCGACGCGCTGAAGACCGCGAACACCGCCATATATGTCTACACGCTCTCGGGCCGCCTGCAAGTGATTCAACAGCGCGAGGCAATGAAGACCGGCTCCAAAAGGCGAAGGCAGCAGGTCAAGAAACTTCACAATTCAATGCACGCGGATGCCGACAAACTGGGGATTATCATCGACACCACGAACCTCGGCATAATGGAAACCGTCGCGCACATCAAGGCGCTCCTTGCCCGCGGCAGGGGCAAACTGAACAACGTCCCGCGCGCGCACAAGTCCCGCGGGAGAAAATAGTTTCTCAAGTTGACTGACTTTTTCTGGATGATGGTGAGCGCTTGATTATAATCTGCTGCTTCACAACACCTTACGGTGACAGTCACCAATCTACGATCCGTTCCGACAAGGGCGGAACGGCTCCGTAATTGGTGACAGTCACCGAGGTTAACAAAAAGTCAGTCAACTTGAGTAGTTTCTACATGCCTTAATCCGCGGCGGGCGGGTCAGGCCCTATTTACGGAGCGCGGCCCCGACTTGTCGGGGCCGGCTCGTGGAATGGTGGTCTGACCCCGAACACCGGGCGCTCCGGGATCTGACCCGAACAGCCAATGGACTACTCCGACGTAAAATTCGTGATGATAGACGGCGCACGGGGCGAGGGCGGCGGCCAGATAGTCCGCAGCGCGCTCACGCTCTCGGCCATAACGGGCAAGCCTTTCAGGATAGTCAACATCCGCCGCAACCGCCCCAACCCTGGCCTGCGCAATCAGCATGTCCGGTGCGTCCTGGCGACGCAGCGCGTCTGCTCGGCGGAAGTCGAGGGCGCGGAAAAGGCCTCGCGCGAACTCTCGTTCGTGCCCGGCAAAATAACTGCCGGAAAGCACGAAATAGACATCGGGACAGCGGGCAGTACCGGCCTGGTCCTCCAGACAATCGCACTGCCGCTGTCGCTGGCGGAAGGGTCGTCCGAAGTCGTCATCCGCGGCGGCACCCATAACCATTTCGCGCCCATCTACGATTACCTCGATTTGCAGTGGCTGCCCTTCATGCGAAGAATCGGTCTCGATATCGACCTCGAACTTGTCTCGCCGGGGTTCTACCCGAAGGGCGGCGGAGAGATACGCGCGACCATCCGCCCCGCTGCAGGCTTCTTCCCGCTCCTAATCGCGGATCGCGGGAAACTTAAGCGCCTGACAATCCGCGCCGCCGTCGATAACCTGCCGCGAAACATCGCCGAGCGATTCATCAAGCAGACGGCGTCGCAGTTGAAAAGCAGAAACATCAGGAAGTTCAAGACCGAGATAAGAACGTTTTCCGGCGTGGGCCGCGGGACGTATGTGTTCCTCTTTGCCGAATATGAAAACTCCGGCGCATGTTATTTCGGCCTGGGCAAGATAGGCAAAAAGGCGGAAAAGATTGCGGACGAGATGGTTGAGGAGTTCATCGAATTCCACCGCTCCGAAGCAACGGTCGATAAATATCTTGCCGACCAGTTATTGTTGCCGCTCGCGCTGTGCAAGGGCGAGAGCGCCTTTTCCACGCCGCGGATTACACGGCATCTTCTCACCAATGCGGACGTCATCCGTAAGTTCACGGATGTGGAAATCATTGTTGGGAAAAAGGAGACGAGAAACGTTGTTACAGTGCGACCTCGGGCATCCGGGTAAACCGTCTCTATTATCCTGCATTCCCGTGAATTATTCCTTGTTCTCGTCTCAGTCTTCCTCGTCCAGAGGCGGGTACTGGGGCGGACTTTCTCCGACCCGGCTGATGATTCTGGGGTACTTTCCCTTTCGCGGCTTCTCGCCGATAGCGAGGACTTTAATCTGGTGCCACCAATCGTCCCCGAAGTCGAACCAGTAGAAAAACACGTCTCCTACGGCCAGGCCCAACGCCCCGACGGCGGCTGCGGAGGCGTCTTCGTAATCCATTTCGGGAACCTCCGGACGCCCGTAGCGCACAGCGCCGCGGTCGCGGGGTTTTTCGCCGAACTGGAACTCGTACAGGTGTTCATCAAAGCGGTCGAAGGCGTCGAAGATGACATTGTGAAGGTCGTGCAACGTCTGGTCGCCGCGGATTTCTATCGTGCGGGATACCTCTTTGTTTTTTCTGGCGAACTCCTCGGTTATCCACCCCTTCAAAAGGGAGACTTCCAGTGAGTATATCTTGCCGTCACGAGGCCGCGAGGATGCCCTTTTCTTCGATTTCCTTGCGGGTTTTGACATGGCTTCCTCCAATCTCTCCACCGAAATCCACGCAAGCGCCGCGCCGACACGGTCCGGAGACGGCCCGCGGTCGGCGCCCTATTTCGGCTAACTGATGATTTCGAGTTCCTTGCCGACCTTTGTGAAAATTTCGAGGGCGCGGTCGAGTATGTCGGGCGTGTGCTTGGCGGTGACGATGGTGCGCACGCGCGCGGTGCCGCGCGGAACGGTCGGGAAGACGATGCTCTGCGCGAAAAGTCCTTCCTCGAACAGGCGTCGGCTCAGGGTGACGGCCTTCTCGTTCTCTCCGGCTATGATGGGGACGATGGGCGTCGCGGACTGGCCGACATCGAAGCCGGCCTCCTGGAGGCCCTTGACCCAGTACTCTCGGTTTTGCCAGAGTTGTTTCACCAGGCTGTCGTCCTCCTTCAGCAAATCAAACGCGGCGTCCACCGCTCCGACGACCGCGGGGGGCAGGCTGGTGGAGAAGAGAATCGGGCGGCCGCGGTTCATCAGCCAGTCTATAAGCGCCCGCGTGCCGACCACATAGCCGCCAAGGGCTCCAATGGCCTTGGAAAGCGTGCCGACCTGGATGTCCACCTGGCCGTGCAGATTGTAGTGGTCGACCGTTCCGCGGCCGTGACTGCCCAGCACGCCCGAAGAATGCGCGTCATCAATCATCATAATGCAGTCGTACTCCCTGGCGAGTTCGACCAGTTCTGGCAGTTTGGCGATGTCGCCGTCCATGCTGAACACGCCGTCGGTCACGAGCAGCCGCCGGTTGTATTCCTTGTCCCTGTTTTCTTCCAGCAACTGCTTCAGGTGGTCCATGTCGCTGTGTTTGTAGATGCCCTTTGCGGTACCGGAGATGCGAATGCCGTCGATGATGCTGGCGTGGTTCAACTGGTCGCTGAAGACGATTGATTGCTTGTCCAGGATGGCGGCGGAGGTGCCGGCGTTGGCGGTGTAGCCGGACTGGAAGAGCAGGCACGCCTCGCAGTGCTTGAAATCGGCGATTTTTTCCTCCAGGTCCAGGTGGATCTTCATGGAACCCGCGATTGTGCGCACGGCGCCGGGGCCCGCGCCGTATTTCTTAGTGTATTCCAGGGCGCGCTCCACTATCTTCGGGTGGTCGCACAGGCCCAGGTAATTGTTTGCCGAGAGGTTGATGACCTCCTTGTTGTCATAGACGCATATCGCCTTGTTTGCGCCGTCGAGCGTACGCGGCCAGGAATAGAGGCTCTGGTCCTTGAGGTCCTTGATCTCGGCCTCGAGGTATTTCAGTGCATCAGCCATGGGTTTCTATCCTCCAAAAAACAATTGCAGTTGATAACGTATCCCTTTCAGTGCCAATCACCGTTCACAGTTTGGGCGGCGCGACGTCCGTGTATTCCGTTTCAGTCGCGCCGATGTATCTTATCCGTTCCACCCGCGTGCGCAAGACCACGTATTCGGGGCTTTCAGGGTCGTCGATGTATTGCTTCAGGATTGGGACAAGGCCGTACAGTTTTTTCTTGTCCGCATTGTCCGTGCTGATGGTCGTGGGTCCGCTGATGCGAACATGATTCCACGCCTTGTCGTTAAAGCAATACTCGACGTAAGGCTTCTTCCTTATGTCCGCGGCCTTGGCGCTCTTGTCTAAGGTGGCGCACCACAGTTCGCCGCCGACCCAGGCCCAGCCGCCCATCGGCCTGAGGGCTGCGCGCTCGCCGTCCGTCGTGGCCGGAAGGCCGACGCCGCCTTCTTTCATAATTCTCTGCACATCTTCGAAATCCATGGCCGCCTCCCGCACATCTCCGGATCATGACCGCGCAAACATGGCCGGTTTTGTTCACCACCGGATGAGATAGCGCAGTATGATGTAGGCGGTGGAAATGACCAGGGCCATCAGCGTAAATGGTACACCAAATTTCATAAAATTCAAGAAGGTAATCTTGTGACCGTTGCGCTCGGCCATGCCCGCCACGACCACGTTCGCGGACGCGCCGATAATGGTTCCGTTGCCGCCGAGGCACGCCCCCAGCGCCAGCGCCCACCACAGAATGTTGGTGACAATGTGAGGGTCGTTCCCGCCCGCCTTTGCGATCTTGGGGCCGATATTGTGGATGATGGGAATGACCGTGGCGACGAAAGGAATGTTATCGACTATCGCCGAGGCAATCGCGGCGAACCACAGCAGCCCCAGCGCGGTGAGCCAAAGGTCTCCGCCCGTGAGGTCGAAGGCAACCCAGGATATTTTTTCGATAACGCCCGTCTCCACCAGGCCGCCTACAAGCACAAACAGCCCGACGAAAAAGAAGAGTGTCGACCACTCGGCCTCTTTCAGCACCTTTTCCGGGTTCGTTTTTGTAATGAGCATCAGGAGCGCGGCGCCGCCGAGCGCGATTGTGGCGGGCTCGATGTTAAGCAGCGAATGTAAAAAGAAGCCCGCCAAAACGATTCCCAGGCCGATGAGGCATTTGACGAGCAGTTTTTTATCGTTTATCGCTCGGGCGGGATTCATTTCGATAATGCGTGCCCGCACTTCGATAGAGACGTGAAAGGTCTTTCTGAAAACCAGCCACAGGCAAAAGGCGAATGCCACGAGAATGACAACTATAACGGGGCCGAGGTTGACCAGGAAGTCGTTGAAC
Organism: Planctomycetota bacterium; assembly: GCA_003644325.1. Lineage (GTDB taxonomy): Bacteria > Planctomycetota > B129-G9 > B129-G9 > B129-G9 > B129-G9. The sequence goes on along the minus strand of QNCA01000017.1, from coordinate 1,220 downwards.
GAAAGCCCCGCGGCGCTGCCAATCAGAATGTTCGGCGGGTCGCCGATGAGCGTGGCCGCGCCGCCTATGTTGGACGCGAGCACCTCGCAAATCAGAAAGGGTATCGGTGTAACGCGCAGTTGTTCCGCCAGTAAAAGCGTAATCGGCACCATGAGGAGCACCGTGGTGACGTTGTCCAAAAAAGCGGAGACTATCCCGGTGCTGAGAGCGAGCAGTATCAATATGCTTGTCGGGCGACCGCGTGCAAGTTTTGCCAGAGAGATTGCCAGCCACTGGAAAATGCCGGTCTCGGACATGATATGCACCACTATCATCATGCCGGCCAGGAGGAAGATGACGTTCAGGTCAACGTATTCCTGAAACGCCTTGTGCTGGCTGATGGCCCCCAACCCCATTACGAGCACGGCCCCGATTATTGCCACTATGGTGCGATGGATTTTCTCGGAGATAATCGCAATGTAGGCGAGGGTGAAAACGGCGATCGCGACAATCGCCGGGGTGGTGGAGCCGCCGGCATCGCCGGAAATCGTTGAAAAAAGCCCTCCTGTATTTTCTGCCGTCATGGTTTATCGATCGCGGAGGAAAGCTAGACGTAAAGGACCTTAGAGATGAGATCGGATCGATTCACTATGCCTGTCAACCTTCCGTCGTCCGAGGTAACGTACACCCTGCGACGGTTCTTGGTGACCATGAAAAATGCGGCCCGGAGTACCGAGTCTTTTTCCCCCACACTGAAGACCTCTCTCGAAAAAACGTCGGCAACCTTCAATTCCTTCTCCTTCCTGAAAAACTCCTCGAAGGGCTCGAAGTCCGGAATAAAACCGACGTCCTGAAAGTTCTCCATGTATGCCGGCAGGCCCAGCGAGATGAGATCCTTGCCGGTAATCTCTCCCAAAAGAACATTCTCCTTGCTGACGACCGGTGCGCCTTCCAGGCCTTTTGCCGCAAAAAGGTCAAGAACGTCTCTGACCGTCATATCAGGAGCGATAGCGTCGAAGGAGCGCTCCATGATGTCGCCGCAGGAGAGGTATTTCTTCAATTCAACGCCGCTCTCTTCGATGATTGACGTGAATTCGGCGGCGTCGCGCACGCCTATCAGGGCATTGCGCCTTTTATCATCTATGGTCAATTTGGCGATGGCGGCCAGGCAATGCAGCAGGACGGTATTTTTTGACGGGGGAGCAAGAATGACGAAAAAGAGCCTGGAAGGCACGCCGTCT
>QNCA01000016.1 GCA_003644325.1 Planctomycetota bacterium | reverse complement strand
TTGATCCTTCAATCCAAGACTCCGTCAACTGTTAAAGTCGAGGAATTATAACAGACGCATAGGGCAGGGGCAAGGGCAGAGGGCAAGGGCAAGGGCAAGGGCAAGGGAAAGCGTTTGCCTGTTCGATGCAACTCGTGTAATATAGTCTGAAAAGTCCATGGTTCCCGGAGCGAATATGAAGGTCATACACGTACTCAGGCGAATCGTCGAAGAAGAATGGGGCGGCGCGGAGGCGGTCATATATAATTACTGCATGCGGCTCATCGACCGTGGCTATGACACGCCGGTATACTGCACAAGCGCCCTGAGCAAGCCCGGGCCTGCGGTGGTGCGCGGACTGCCCGTCGAGCGCTTCCCGTACTTCTATCCCTACCTGTTCTTGAGCAAGGACGCCCGCCACGAGATGGACATGAAGGGCGGCAGTCCCATATCGTTCCCCATGTTTCGGCGGCTGCTGCGGGAAAAGGACGTGGACCTGGTACACCTGCATTCCATGGGCCGCCTGGGCGGCGTGGTTCGCAAGGCCTGCCGCAAGCGCGGCATCCCCTTCGTCGTCTCGTTGCACGGAGGGCACTTCACTATTCCCCCCGCCGAGGAGGCGCTCTTTCAGGAACCGCAGAAGAGAACGCTCTGCTACGGCAAGCCGTTCGGACTATACTTCGGTAACCGGCGCATCCTGTCCGACGCCGCGGCGATTCTCAGCGTCGGCTACGCCGAACACGCCGAGGTGGAAAAGCGCGTCTCGCGAAAAACCGCCGTATATCTGCCCAACGGCGTCGACACAAAACGCTTCGCGGGCGGAGCGGGCGAGCGCTTCCGCAAGAAATTCGGTCTCGAAGGCAAACGCATCATCCTTTGCCTCAGCCGCATCGACCCGCAGAAGGGCCAGTTGTACCTGGCACGGGCCCTGCCGGACGTATTGAAGAAGGTCCCGAATGCCCACGTCGTCATAGTCGGATCGATTACAATCCGGAGGTATCACGATGAGATAGTTGAAACTTTGAAGAAGAACGGCGTCGAAGACCACGCCTTGATAATACCCGGCCTGGCGCCGGACGGAAACGACTTGATAGACGCGTACGCGGCGTGCGACGTATTCGCGCTGCCGACCCGGCACGAACCGTTCGGCATCGTTGTGCTGGAGGCGTGGGCGGCGCACAAGCCGGTCGTCGCATCAAGGATCGGCGGCATACCCCACTTCGTCACCAGCGGCGAGAACGGCCTCCTGTTCGAACCGCACGACGTAAAGGGCCTCGTCGATTCGATTACAAGGGTCCTGACGGACGAGGACTTTGCGAAAAAGATAGCCGACAACGGCTTCGCTGAAGTCCGCCGGACTTACGATTGGAATGTGATAGTGGACCGGCTCACGCAGATCTACGACAGGGTGGTCAAGGGCAAAAGCCTCGACGACATAAGACGCCCGTAGCGTCGGACGCGCCCATTTTGATATTTGAGGAATGTCCCGTATGGCCTGGTATAAGAAATCGTTCGGGAGAGAATACCTGCGCATTTACAACAGGCGCGGCGACGAGCAGGCCGCACGGGAAGTAGATTTCGTGCTGGGCGTGCTGAAGCCGCCGATGGATGCGTGGATACTGGACCTGGGGTGCGGGGCGGGGCGGCACGTGCGGGCGCTCGCACGACGGGGCCTTGTAAACATGGTGGGCGTTGACCTGTCCCGCGAACTGCTCGAAGTGGCGGCGAAAGAATCAACAGGCGGGAAAGCGGCGCCGCTCCTGGTGCGCGGCGACATGCGCCACGTCCCCTTCAGCGCCTGTTTCGACATCGTCCTCTCAATGTTCACAAGTTTCGGTTATTTCGAGGACGGCGAAGAAGATGCAATGGTCCTGCGGGGCATTGCGCGGGCGCTTAAACCGACCGGGAGGTTCGTGCTTGACTTGCCGAACAGGCAATACGTCGAGGCAAACCTGGTGCCCGAATCAACGAGCACTCGAAACGGCGATATTATAATCGAGAGCCGCCGACTGAGAAAAAATGAAGGCCTGCGGGTTGAGAAACACATAGTAATAAAGAATGAGGAAAGGGATGCAGTCCGGCGCGAGTTTTTCGAGTCGGTCAGGCTCTACTCAAAAGAGGAGATAGAATATCTGCTGGGAAACGCGGGCATGGAAATCGAGAATTTCCACGGCGGTTTTGACGGGAGCGAGTTCGACGGCTCTTCCCCGCGAATGCTGGTATTCGGGCGCAAAAGAGATGAGAATTGAGCAGGTTCCATATTCCGAACTGCGTCTCTTCGACGGGATTCTGCCTGACTACGTATCCGACTACGCGCGCCTGTCCGGGTACTACACTGCGAACCCCGCGGAGGCGGACGACCTGAGACGTCGCGCGGAGGCGGCGCTGTCGCGAAAACGCCCGCGGGAGGCCGCCGCACGGGCGCTGGACGAATACAACCGCCGTCTCGGCGCGGGCGAAGAGACGCCGGCGAACATCGCAAAACTGCGCGGCGAGGACTGCGCGGCGGTCGTTACGGGCCAGCAGCCGGGGCTGTTCGGCGGACCGCTTTATACCGTGTATAAGGCCATGACGGCCATCCGCCTGGCGCGTCTCTTCGATGAAGATCTGGGTGTGCCCTGCGTGCCGGTGTTCTGGAACGCCTCGGACGGTCACGACGCAGGCGAGTACGCCTCTATCACAATGCCCGGCAGGGACGGCAGGCCGACGCGCCGGAGACTTCGTGATATCCCGGGCTTCGCTTCCGCGTTCGACGTGGAGGTTACGCGGGAATGCAGGGATTTGCTGAACGAGTATTGCTCTTCGCTTCCGGAGACGGAGTTCAGCGCCGAGGTGGTCGAAACACTGAAATCGGCATACGAAGGAAACCTGGCGGAATCTTTCTCGCGCCTGATGCTGGGACTATTTTCGAGACACGGGCTCATTCTGATGGAGCCGAGACTGCTTCGGCGTGAAGCGGCGGGCATAATCGCGCGCGAGATAAAGACGCGCGGGGAGTCGTCGGCCTCGATACGTGAAGCAAAGCGAAGCCTGAAGGAGAAGGGGTACACGCCGCCGTTCACGGGTGAGGAGGAAGTAAAGGCATTCATTTATGAAGGGAAACGAAGGCGGCGCATTCGCGCTTCGGAGGGCGGTTTTTCTTCGCGCGAGAGGGAATACTCGACCGGGGAAATTCTGGAACTCGTGGAAAGCGAGCCGGAGAGATTCAGCCCCGACGCCGCGCTGAGGCCGATAGTCCAGGATGCGCTGCTGCCGACGGCGGCCTACGTGGCAGGTCCGACGGAGACGGCCTACTTCGCGCAGTTGAAAAAGGCGTACGAGTTCTTTGACGTGCCGATGCCCGCGATATATCCTCGTGTCAGCGCGACGCTGGTGGAGGCGAAGATTGCGCGGCTTCTGGCCAACTTCAACATCGTGGCAAAGGGGTTTCTTAACGGCGCCCGACCGCAGGACAATGTGGAAAATGCGGAAGGGAACAACGGGTTGGAGAAAGAATTTGCCGCGATGCTCGACGAGATGGAGAGGCGCCTGAAAAGACTGCGCGGGATGGCGCTGAAGTATGAGCCGACGCTGGAGAAGCCGTTCGACAGGTCGGAACGCAGCATCAGGCGGGAGTTGGAGAAACTGCGCGACAGGGCGGCATCCGCGCGGCTGAACAGGCTGGGCACGGGGCGCAGGCAGCGGTTGAGGGTGGGGGACGCTCTGCTGCCGGGCGGAAAGCCGCAAGAGCGCGTGTACACCATGTGGCCCTGGCTGTGCAAATACGGCGTGGAACTGACGGACGGCCTGCTGGAGCGGCTGCCGTTTCAGGAATTTCACCATACATTGATATATTTCGGGTGAACCGCCATGGCGAAAAAGAAAGAGAAGGATGACGAACCCCAACTCAGCGCCGAGGAAGTAGTCAAGCAAGAACTGGCGCATGAGAAAGTCGAACGCGCCAAGGCGGGTCGGCTGCTGAGCCTGGATCCGGGTGGAATAGCGGGGTCCGGCGCGGCGCTCGTGGTCGGGCTGGCGCTGTTACTTTACCTGCTCGGCGCCTCCCCGGTCCTCGCCGCCGTCCTCGGCGGAATCGGCGCGATAGCCGCCATAATATTCACGATAATGAATCCGTTCAATGGGAACAAGAAACATGGAGGCAATTGACATACTTGCGTTCGGCGCGCACCCCGACGACGTAGAACTGACGTGCGCGGGTCTGCTGATAAAGATGGGCCGGATGGGTTACCGGACGGGCGTGGTGGACCTGACGCGCGGGGAGATGGGCACGCGCGGCACGCCGGAGACGCGGCGGGCCGAGGCGGACGCCGCCGCGCAGGTGATGGGGCTGGCCGTGCGCGAGAACCTGGGCCTGCCGGACGGCCATATTCAAGCGGACACGGACCAGAAGCAAAAAGTTGTCGGGGCGATAAGGAAGTACAGGCCGTCCCTGCTGGCACTGCCATACCGGGAGGACCCGCACCCGGACCACCAAAACGCGAGCAGATTGATATTCGAATCGTCGTACCTGTCCGGTCTGGAGAAGTACCGCCCTGAACACGGCGCGGCCCACCGGCCGGAGAAGTTGATTTATTACCCGGGGCGTCCGGGGTTCTACGAAACGCGGCCGTCCTTCATCGTGGACGTGAGCGACGTATTCGAGCAGCGGCTGAAAGCGATAGAATGCTACAGGTCGCAACTGTACGACGAGGGCAGCCGGGAACGGCCCACGGAAATATCTTCGAGGGATTACCTGGACCGCATCATCGCGACTGCGAGATATTACGGCGTCCTGGCGGGTGTGAAGTACGGTGAACCGTATTTCTGCCGGGAGATCATAAGGGTGAACGACCCGATGGCACAATTCATCCGCGGCGTTTCCGGCGACATGAGGAATGCGGAGTGAAGATAGGCATCACATGCTACCCGACGTACGGCGGCAGCGGTGTCGTTGCAACGGAGTTGGGCATGGCGCTCGCGCGGCGCGGACACGAGGTCCACTTCGTATCCTACGAGGCGCCGGTGCGGCTCCACGGATACGTGGAGAACGTCTATTACCACCCTGTCGAGGTCTCCGGCTACCCGCTGTTCAAGTACCCGCCGTACTGCCTGGCGCTGGCCGGCAGGATGTACGAGGTCGCGCACGAGAGCGGGCTGGACATGCTGCACGTCCATTACGCCGTACCGCACGCGCTGAGCGCGCACCTGGCGCGAGAGATGCCGGGCGGGGGTTCGCTCAAAATAGTCACCACGCTGCACGGGACGGACGTGGTGCTGGTGGGCGCGGACAGTTCGTACAGGAGCGTGACGCGCTACGGCCTGAAGGTCAGCGACGGAGTGACCGCGGTCTCGGAATACCTGAAGCGCCGGACACGCGAAGCGCTCCAGACGGATTGCGAAATAGAGGTGATACCGAATTTCGTGAACACCGACGAGTTTGCGCCGCGCAAGGACCGTGCGGGGCGCCGCCGCTTCGCGGATGCGGGGGAGAAGATAATCGCGCACCTGTCCAACTTCCGCCCCGTCAAGAGGGTCGTGGATGTCATCGAGGTCTTCGCGAGGATTCGGGGACGGATGCCGGCGAAACTGCTTATGGTGGGCGACGGGCCGGACCGTTACAAGGCCGAGCGGAGAGCACGGGAACTCGGGGTTTACCGGGACGTCTTCTTCCTGGGCGGCCGGCAGGCGGTGGCCGATTTGCTGGCGCCGGCCGACCTGTTCATCCTGCCGAGCGAGTTTGAGAGTTTCGGGCTGGCCAACTTAGAGGCGATGAGTTGCGGTGTGCCGGTAATAAGCACGCTGGGCAGCGGCGTCGAGGAGGCGGTCGTAAACGGTGAGCAGGGCCGCCTGTGCCGGGTGGGAGACGTGGAGGCAATGGCGGCCGCCGCCGTCGAGATACTCACCGACGGCAACTTGCACGAGAAGATGAAAAAGAGCGCCCGTGCGAGGGCGCTGGAGAACTTCGCGCAGGACAAAATTGTCGAGAAGTACGAAAAGTTTTACGAAAAGACGCTGGAAAAATAGTCGGCGCGGGTTTGACGCTTCTGCGAGAGTGCCCGTGAAAGGGAACGGGGAACGAAACAAGAAAATGAAACCTGAAACGCAGTGGAGCGAGAGGAATGGACAGTGAAGTCCGTGCGAAACAGGCCGACAGGCGCAGGCACCCACGGTTTCCCGTGCCGAACAGCGAGGTCTATTACAGCACGCCCTCGTTGCCGGTGTACCTCAGAACCCCCAGGGGACAGAAGTGCCCCCTGGTAAATATGAGCGCCGGGGGGTTGCAGTTCATATCCGACACATACTTGCCTCCGGGCAGGAAGGTATCGCTGCTGGTCCACGTGCCGGCCTTCCTGGGCAGGATGATATTCAGGGCCAGGGTCATCTGGTCCAAAAAGGTCCCGAATAAGAAGGCTTATCGTACCGGCGTGGAATTTACAAGAATGGACCGCGAGAGCAGGTCCAAACTGACGACCATCCGCAGGGATATCGCCTTCAGGACGGACAAGGCGAAACAGCGCCGACCCTGAGGGAGTGACGGGGCGCACTCAGGGTGAAATCCGGCCAGGTTTCCGCTCATCCTCTTCAACATCTCGAAGAAACGATGTTCAATATCATACTCATACTTTTCGCCTTTGTTATCGCGCAGTTTGCCGCCGAGCCCGGCGTGCGGCGGCTGGCCTGGCTGCACCCGCGTGATTCCGGCGGCGCGGCATGGATATCGCTGGCCTGCATCGGGGCAATAGGGGGGTTCGTCCTGATTGGTTTCATCTTCCGCGCGGTCACCGCTGCACGGCTGCGGGCCCGGCCCGGCCGGAAGCAAGAGGTCTATTTCCTGGCGCACAGATTCGCCACGGCCTACAAGAGCCTCATGCTGGTTTTCTACTTTGTCATCCTGAGCCAGTTGAACTGGTACGCCCTCGCGGAACTCATCGCCCCGCCCGGCCGCATCGTCTTCGTCCATTTCCTCCTGAAGATGCTCCCGTTCTTCGTGTTGCTGCCGGCGTCGTGGCTCGTCTATTACCGCGTGGAGAAGATGTTCTCCTTCAGGGCATGGACGCTGGGGCAATATTTGAGTTTCCAGGTGCGCCAGGTGCTCGTCATCATCGTGCCCCTGCTCGGTTTCAACTTCGTCATCGAACTGCTCGGAACCTACCAGTGTATCGTGGAGTACCTTGAGTTGTACCCGGAGTTGATGATCGTCGGGTTCATTCCGATGATGGCGGTCGTTTACACGCTGATACCGATACTGGCGCGTTTCCTGTGGACGGTGGAGACGTTTCCGAAGGGGTATTTGCGAAACAGGATGGAGTATCTGTGCAAGAAGCACGGCGTGAAGATACGCGACATACTGCTGTGGCATACGGGCCGCGCGAGCATCATCAACGCCGCGGTACTCGGGCTCTTCGGGCCCCTGCGCTACGTCATCGTGACCGACGGCCTGCTTCAACGCCTTTCAGACCGGGAGGTCGAGGCGGTATTCGGCCACGAACTCGGACACGCCAAGCATCATCACATCGCGATATACGCGGCGTTTCTGATAGCCATCTCATTCGCCACCATGATAATCATGACCCCGCTGAGTACGGGTAACGGCCTGATTGACGGCATCATGCAGATAATCATCACGTTCGGCGTATTCATCGGCCTGGTATTCGGGTTCATCTCGCGCAGGTTCGAGCGCCAGGCGGACCTGTTCGGCTGCAGGGTGGTCGGCGACACGATGACCTTCGTAAACGCGCTCGAGAAGGTGGCGCTGTACAGCGGCAATGTGCGCAACCTGCGTTCGTGGATGCACTCCAGCATCGACAAGCGCGTGAGGTTTCTCGTTAACGCCATGCATCATCCGGAGGTCGCGGCGGATTTTCAGCGAAAGGCGAAGGGGCTGGCGCTCGCAGTGGTCGGGGCGTTTGCCCTTTGCCTGGTCTTTGTCGGGGCGAGGTTCTTCGCCAAGCCGAAGCGTGTACGCCTGGTGGAACAGGCAAGATATTACGAGAGTTTTCTGCCCCGGGTCCGCGACAAAAGGGAAAAACTCGGACTCAACCTGCGCCTTGCCGGACTCTATGAAAGGGCCGGCCGGTACGGCAAGGCGGCACGTTACTACGACGCCTTCTTCAGCGACGAGGAGCAGGCGTTTGCGCTGCTGCGCTCGTCCGACGATGAGCGGAACTCACAGACGGCCCAAGACCTTCGCGACACCGGCAGGTTGTTCCTGAGGGAGGGCTACACCGACACGGCCGCCCCCATGATACGGACGGCGGTGCGGTTTGAGCCGCGCAACCCGCGGAACGTGGGCCTGGCGCGCGACCTGGCGAAGGCGTATTTCGGCAAACTGGAGGCGCTGCTGGCACAAGGGGCGCGCGAGCGGAGCGAAGTGGACGTCTCGAACGTCGGGCCGAGCAGGCTGGACAGGTTGCTCGAGCGAGAGGCGAATCGCCTGCTGCCGACCGTTCGCTTTGCATGGTCGCTTGCGCACAGAGATGCCGAACTGACGGAGATGCTGGGGCGGACGTATCTCATGACGGGCGGCTACCTGGATGCGGCATATATATTGAAGCCCCTGGCGGCGTCCAAACCATCCCCGGAAACCCTGGTACGCTACGGGGTGGCGCTGGGGTTCGCGGGCTACGTGCAAGAGGCTCAGGATGCGCTTTTCGGCGGATTCCGCGGCATGCCGCCGGATGACGAAAAGCGGGAGATGGTGGAAGAAGCGCGCCGGAGGGTCGCGCTCCATTATTCGTTCACGGCACGGCCCGCGGATATGCTGCAGCGCTTTGAGACGTGGGGCAGGCTGGACGCGAACTCCGGCAGGTTCGCGCATTTTGCGACCGCCGGTACGTTATACGCCGCGGGCGATGTCGAGACAGCCGCGTCATTCTACCGCGCGGCGGCGGGGGCCTTCCCCGAGAACGCCTATTATCATTACAGACTGGGAGAAATATACCTTGCGGAGGGGAGATACGCGGAGGCGTGCGAACAACTGGAACGCGCGGCCCTCATGAGGCCCGCGCGGAGCGACTATCTCGCCGGGGCGGCGCGCGCCTTTCGCATTAAAGGAGATGCAAGACGGGCGGAAATCCTTGATAACACTGCGCGTGTTTTTTATAAACAATAAAGGCGGGGGGGACGGAAAGTTTGCCGCAAGGTGACAGTCACCATCTACGAGCCGGCCGCTTCTCCGGAGCGTCTGCGCTCCGTAATGGTGACGGTGACAGTCACCTGTGCCTTACTCCTCGCCCGCGATGGCCTTTCGTAGGTCTTCGGGTATGTCGATGATGCGCTTCAGCAAGGGGGCGGGGCCGATTTTGGGCTTGGTGAAAGTCCCTTTCACTTCCGCGGCGTAAATCCCCTTCTTGAATAACTTCATTATGTCCTGCAGAACCGGAATCCCCCTCAATACCGTATCGCTGAAAATTGTCATCCTTATTGTCTCATCGAACTTCACCTGCCCGTATCCGATAAACCTGACCGCCTGGCTCTTGAATTCCACCTGCCTGAAGTCAAATATGCCTTCCTTGACCTCAAATTTCAGGTGTGCCTCGCTTACAACCTGTGTCTTGGGCAGGTCGCCCCTCAGCAACTGGTTGAGATTATAAACTATCGGCAACTGCCCCAGGTCGCCGTCTTCGATATTCATCCAACCGCCGCCGACAATATTGGCCATGTTCTCTCCCTCGCCGGAGAACCTCACATCGCCGGACATCTTTCCCTTCATCTTCGCATCCTTGCCGCTCAGTTCGGCCTCCAGTGCGGCGAGGTCCACGCCGTGAAACTTGAACGCCCCCTCATATTCCTTTGAATCGCCCAGGCAGAAAGTAAAGTGGCCCGTCATGTTCGACTTCCCGTTGCCGCCGTAAGCCCCGGCCGTGAACTCGACCCTGTGCGGGTCGGAGGCGTCCTTGAAAGAAACCTCCCGCGCGTCCTTGCGCTCTATCTTTCCCGTGAGATCGGATATATGGAAACCGCGGATGTAAAAATCCAGCCCGCTGAAGGACGACCCTGACGCGTCGGTGTACTCGCCGGGCTTGTTCCTGATATGCAGGTCCATCCGGCCGTTAATCCTGTCTATAAACGGTTTGCCGCCGAGGGAGCAATTATTAAAGATTGCCTTGAACTTGCAGTCGTATAGTCCGTCTTTCTCACCCACCAGGAAGTTCAGGTCGAAGTCCTCCAGGTCAACGCGACCCCGCGCCTTGATTTTGTTGAGGGCCTTGCTCAACCCTTCGGGAAGCGCCTTTTTCAACTCCTCGTCTATCTCAATGCCCTCCACCTTCCTTATATGCATGCGAAACCTGGGTTCGTCGAACGGGATAAAGCAGTTATTGGGTCTTTCTTCGTCCAGCGGTATGACGGCCTTGCCCAATTTGCAGGCGAGTTTTTTCACATGGATACCCGTGGTGCCGATGAAGATTTCCGTCACCACTTCCTTCGCGGGCATGGGGAATTCCCTGTACGTGAATTCCAGCGTGCCTTCCGACGTGATGGTCACTTCCGTCTTCAACTCCTCATCCTCGCCCTTTTGCGTTACCTGCACGAGGGCATCGATGGCGCCCTTCGGCTGCAGCGAATCATATATCTCCTGGAATTCCCTGCCGAGGGCATCGCGCAGGTCCTTTTTCAACACAACATCCTTGGCGACTATCTTTATGTCAACCTTCCCGTTCAATATCTCCCCCCTGTCCATCGATACCCGCACTCCGCCGTGTCTGCCGCGCACTCCCTCCAGGTACACGCCTTCGGGCCTTACCCTGAGCAGGCCGCTCACATCGGTGACCGTGTAGGGGAACCGGACATACCTGACCGTGCCGCCGGTCGCATGGATGTCCACCGATACGTCAGGTTGCGCGCCCCGGCCTTTTATCCGGCAGTCTATTCTCGTGGCGCGGGCCGCCGTGCCCTCCTCCATCGCCGACTTCGGCACATATTCGTCCCACACCCCGCGCACGTCGGTCGGCATGGCCCTGTAAAGCGCGGCGTCCAGCGGCACGTCCTTACCGTGAATCTCGATGTCGTACACGGCCTCGCCGGAGAGACCGGTTATGCTGCCGCTCGCGGCCAGTTCCGCCCCGCCGTGAACCGCGCGAATGTCCTTGAACTCAATGCAACCGCCCTCGTAAATGACGGAACCTTCTACATCGTCCAGTTTGTAAGGAAATCCCGTGTAGAATAGCCCCGCCTTCAGCGGCTTCACTTCAACGCGCACGGCAGGTTCACTGTCTTCCCTTTTCTTGGTCAGGCGCACCGTGAGGCCGACCCTGCCGATTATGTCGGCCAGTTCGACTTTCCTGCGAATGCCTGCCGGCAGTATGCTGCGAACTTTTTCGGTGACTTCGAAATCGGCGGCGACAGCGGTGATGTCCACCTCGCTGTCGGGCATGCCGGGCCTGGTTATCACGCCGTCCTCAACCCTGACCATCACGCCTCCTATCTCGCATCCGGCATTTATGGTGATTTTCTCCCGTGAGAAGCGCACCCTCCCGTTCACCTTCGACACCTCCAGGGTCTGCTCCTCGCCGTCGGCGTTCTTGTACACATAGGCTGCGCCCGCCCGCCCGTCGAAGTTCATCTCCAGTTCAACGGCGCTCGTTTTCTGTTCCGGGCGCTTTCTTATCCATGCCGTCGCCTCGGCGCTGTGGCCCCGGGGCCGGATGTAATCCCACATCTTTTGAATGTCCGGCTCAACGCGTAATGCCTCGCGCAACTTCTCATCGCAAGGAATGTTCTTCGTGTGTATCGTCAGGTCAACGTCGCTGGCGCTCG
>QNCA01000015.1 GCA_003644325.1 Planctomycetota bacterium | reverse complement strand
ATCAGGAGCAATGCCAACACGGCAAAAATAACAAGATTCTTCATGGTAAAACCTCCTCGCTAAGTCACTTGCAACTGGATTCCATGCCCATGCAACGTACGGGTTATAAACCTCTACTCATGTCTCCTCACTATCTATAGACACGGCAAGTCGCCGGCAAGTCTCGCTATTTTTCCCGAAATTGTCACTTTTTTTTAATCGCTCCATCTCGGACCGGGCCGGAGCAGCCCCTGGGGTTTGGCGGGCCTATAACTATCCCCGTTTTTTTGGACCACCTTCTGACTGGTTTATCCGCGGATTACGCAACTTGTCCCGACTTGTTCGCGGGGGAAAAACCAGCCTACAGAATCTTGCTGCAGATAAACGCTGATGCACGCAGATACTTCTGACTCTTTGAATTCAAAATTCAAGATTCAAGATTCAAAATTCAAGATTCAAAAATCCCTTGTCCCTTGCCCCTTGCCCCTTTGCCCTGATTTCTGACTGTTTTATCCGCCGCCCACACCGTCCAAAATCCAGTGTCCAATGTCCAAAAATGTCCAAAACGTCCCGTGTAAATTTATTCCTCGGGCTTTTCCAGATTCCTAACGTTTTCTCCTGAAGTGGATTGCCGAAACGGCGGCTATCGCGCCAACTACAACAACCACACCGATGATTATCAGGTACCACGGGAAGGGCGAAGGTGGTGGAACCCGCACAGGGGGATGCAAGCGAGGTTCTTCACCGTCGGTATCTGGTCTGGGAGGCGGAACGAAATCAATCCACACCTTGCCCTTTACGAACTTGAATCGCGGCATGTAGTTATTGGGCAGGTCAAGTCTCTCAGTTTCATTTTCTTTCAGGGGGGGTACGAACCTGGGGTAAGGGTAAACCTTGCCCCGCTCGGGGTCTTCCGGCGGACGATTGGTTGAGTTACGACGAATATAACGATAAAAAGCGCCGTCGGTTGTCTGGTACCAGACGTGGGTGTTGCCGTAGCCGTCAACCTTCATGTCGAACATTTCTGGAATCACGTTATCGCTGATTAGAAATGGAGAAAAGGCGGTCTTCTTCCAATAGAGTCGATAGGATTTGCTCCCCTTGTGCACGAAAACTTCGAAGGTAGTTTTCTTCTTGCGCGGGGTGTCGTATCCAAGGTCCAAGAATTCCGTTTCAACGCTCTTGACCGCTACAATGTCGAGAGGCTCCACGTGAAAGGTCAGTACGTTTGACTTCGCGAGTACGGGAGTTTCCGTGTCCTTCCACTGACGCTCGGGAATATACTCAACCCATAGAGCATATTTGCCGGGGCGCGTACCATAAAAGAAATGGAAAGCCTCCGCTAAATTGATTCTACTTATGTAACTCTCTCCTGGTTTGAGAGGGTCCATCTCCGGCCGTCCTCCCCCCTCTGCCACTCTTGTTTCTATTTTTCTTCCCTGCGCATCCGACCATGTGAACTTGAACTCTCGCCGTGAGCCGGGGGCGATGTAAGCCCATCGCCTGGCATCTTTTGTGCCGGTATTCGTTATCTCCAAAGTAATTATGACGGACTCCCCCGGGAGCAACTCTTGCCGCTGCGTTTCCAGGCGAAGTTCAAGCGAAGGAAAGCCGTCCGCCACACACACGCCCGTCCAGACGGCGCCCAGGAGAACGGCAACAAGAAACAACATGGATGTATCTTTGAATGTCTTCACGCGGGCCTCCCAAAACGGTATAAAGTCTCCCCACTCCCCTCACACTCAATATAACCCTCATGCCCGCGAAAGGTTCAGAAATATTTGATTTTTTACAAGGAGGGAACCCGAATCGACGAAAGGATTCGGTGAGATTCCGCGCTACATCCTTCGGCCTCGATGGTGGGCAACGGATTCGGAACAATCGGTGGAATCTGGTATAATCAGTCAGCGGCTCACAACCCGGTGTAATACGCGGTACCTGAAATGCAATACAAGAAGTTCAGATTTTCGGGCAACGACAAGAACATCCTCGCGCTCGGCGCGGAACTGAAGAGTACGTTCTGCGCGGTGACAGGGGAGGATGCCTATCTCAGCGAGACGTTCAACGACCTGAAGCAATACGACAACTACGGCGCGTACCGCGACTCTATTGCCGCGTTCATGCGCGAGAGGGATTTCAAGCCGGACGTCATCGTCGCCGACCTCCACCCGAATTATCTCTCCACACAGTACGGGCGCGAACTCGCCGGCGGCTCGCTGGTCCAGGTAGGCCACCACTTCGCCCACGCCGCCGCCTGCATGGCGGACAATGCCCTGGACGAGCCGGTTCTCGGCGTTGCTTTCGACGGCAGCGGCTACGGGACCGATGGCCGGTTCTGGGGCGGAGAGTTCGTGGTCGGCGGCCCGGCGGAATTCAGACGGGCCGCTCACCCGCGCTACATCCCCCTGCCCGGCGCGGACAAGGCCGCAATTGAGCCGTACAGGATGGCGGTCTCGTATCTTTACCAGACCTACGGCGGGAAAATCTATGACCTTGATATCCCTGTCGTGAGTGAACTCGGCAGGGGAAAGATTCAGCCGCTCATCGCCATGGTTGAGAAGAAAATCAACTGTCCGCTCTCATCGAGCGTCGGGCGGCTGTTCGACGGCGTCTCTTCCATCCTGCGCCTGTGCGATGTCAACGAGACCGAGGCCCAGGCCGCGATTGCCCTCCAGAACGCCGCCGACGAAAGCGTTGACGAGCCGTATGCGTTCGAAATCAATCACGGGGGAGGCTGTCACATAATCGACCCGCGACCGATGATAGACGGGATAGTCGCGGACATGCGCGAGGGAGTGCCGAATGAAATCATTTCAGGTAAGTTCCACACTACCGTCGCCGAAATGATAGCGCTAACCCTGTCGATACTGCGCGAGGAAAGCGGCCTCGGCAGGGTCGTCCTTGCCGGTGGCGTGTTCCTCAATAGTTTGCTAAAATCGAAGGTCGATGCGTTGCTCCGCGCCGAGGGGTTCGACGTACATTTCCACAAGAACGCGCCGACAGGCGATGCCTCCATTTCCCTCGGCCAGGCTTATATGACGGCGGCGGGGTTTAAGGCTTGAGCGTTCCCGGCAACCGGGCGACTTACATTTAATTTTCGGAGCATAATATGTGTCTTGCGGTACCCGCGAAAGTCATCGAAATCTCCGGAAGCGGCGGAACCGTCTCGGTACGGGGAAACAACTTCCAGGCGGATTTCGCCATGCTGGAAGATGTGAAACTCGGCGACTTCGTGCTCGTGCACGCCGGCTTCGCCATAAAAAAATATGACACCGAAGAAGCCCGGGAAGTGTTGAAACTATGGAAGGAGATAGAGGAGAAGACATGACCGCCAGGACGCCGGCCCGACGCTGCATCGAGGAAATCCGTTCCCTCGCCGAGAAAATTCCTTCGCCGCCATTAAGGTTGATGGAGGTCTGCGGCACGCACACCGTCTCCATCGCGCGCAACGGCATACGCGATATCCTGCCGGAAAACATCTCCTTGCTGTCGGGGCCCGGCTGCCCGGTGTGCGTCACGCCCGACGGCGTAATAGACGCCGCCATAAGCCTCGCCGAAGACCCACGGGTCATCATCGCCACGTTCGGCGATATGATGAAGGTGCCCGGCACGGAAAAGAGCCTGGAACGCGCCCGGGCGGAAGGCGCCGACGTGCGCATGGTGTATTCTCCGACGGATGCCCTGCGGTTTGCGAGAGAGTATCCCGACAGGAAGGTCGTCTTCATCGCCGTCGGCTTCGAGACCACCCAGCCGGGCAACGCCCTGACCATAGAGCGCGCAAGGGCGGATGGATTAAAGAATTTTTTCGTCATTCCCGCGGGCAAACTCATTCCGCCGGCGATGGCGGCGCTCCTCGAAGACAGCGATTCACGCATCGGCGGTTTCATCTGCCCGGGGCACGTCAGCGTCATCATCGGGGCGGACGCGTACGCGCCCATCGTGGAAAAATACGGCAAGCCCTGCGTCGTGGCCGGCTTCGAACCGGAGGAAATCCTGGAAGGTATTGCGATGTTCCTCGGGATGGCGGTCGAGGAGCGGCCGGAGGTGGTAATCCAATACAGGCAGTGCGTTGACCGCGCCGGTAATCTGAGGGCACGGGAGATACTGAACAGGGTGTATCATCCGGCGGATTCGGAATGGCGCGGCCTGGGCGTCATTCCTGAGAGCGGTTTTGAATTGAACGATGAGTATGCCGATTACGACGCCTTCAGGCATTTCGGCATTGAACCGCGTCCCTCGCGCGAGCGAAAGGGCTGCCGGTGCGGCGAGGTGCTCCAGGGCAAGGTCGAGCCGTTTGAGTGTGCGCTTTTCAGCAGGGCCTGTACGCCGGAACATGCCGTCGGCCCGTGCATGGTCTCCAGCGAAGGCACCTGTGGCGCGTATTACCGATACAACAGGAAGAAAATGTAGCGGCCCGGATTCCCATATCGTCCAAAACCCGTTCCCTGCTTTTTAACAGGATTAAACGATGAAAGAAGAGAGAGTATTGCTCGCACACGGCGGCGGCGGCACGATGATGCACAACCTCGTCGGCGAGACCATCCTCGGCAAACTGGGCAACCCGATATTGAACGCGCTCGGCGACAGCGCCGTCCTGGAGTTCGGCGACCGGCGCATTGCCTTCACTACCGACTCGTTTGTCGTGCAGCCGCTGTTCTTCAAGGGCGGCGACATCGGCAAACTTTCCGTATGCGGCACCGTGAACGACCTGGCAATGGCCGGCGCGAGGCCGCTTTTCCTCAGCCTGGGCTTCATCGTTGAAGAGGGATTGGAAGGGGAAATCCTTGAGCGCATCCTCGAATCCATACGCGCCGCCGCCGAAGAGGCGGAAGTCCGCGTCGTCACCGGAGACACGAAGGTCGTGGAGAAGGGCAAGGCCGACGGGATTTACATCAACACGTCCGGCGTGGGGGAAATCCGCCCGGGCGTTTCTATCGCTGCGGAGAATGCGAAACCGGGCGACGCCGTGCTCATCAACGGCAACATGGGCGACCACGGCATCGCCGTGATAAGCGAGCGGGAGGGCCTGTCATTCGAGACGGAAATATGCAGCGACTGCGCGCCGCTGAATCACCTCGCTTCGAGAATACTCGATGTGTGCGATGAAGTTCACTGCTTCAGGGACCCGACGCGCGGGGGCGTTGCCGCCACGCTGAACGCAATCGCCGGCCAGGCCAAGGTCAGGATAGAACTGTTCGAGAAGGACCTGCCGGTTTCGCCCGGCGCCCGCGGTGCGTGCGACCTCCTCGGCTTTGACCCGCTCTACGTCCCCAACGAAGGCAAGATGCTGGTAATCTGTCCGGAGGAACGCGCCGAGACCGTTCTGAACGAGATGCGCTCCGATGGATACGGACGTGACTCGGCGATAATCGGCCGCGTTACGGAAGAGGGCGAGGGTGTCGTCCTGCTGCACACCAGGATAGGCGGCATGCGCATAGTGGACATGCCCTACGGCGAACAACTGCCCCGCATCTGCTGAAGGGGACATGTGAAAATCTTTGAAAGCGGGCGGCGGTGACTGTCACCGAGCCCTGTCCCATTCTCGACGGGTGACAGTCGGCAATCTACGAACCCCGCTCGCACAGCTCGCGTGGTTCCGTAATTGTGACAGTCACCCTTCGTCATGTTCGGTTTTTCCCGCTTCGGCGGATTGACGGAGGATTCGGCGGATTGGATAGATGCGGCGGGAGATGTTGAAGAAGAGCACCAGGCCGATGATGACTGTTCCAAGTACGACAGACCACTTCCATTGTTGCAGTATGGAGAACACGGTTATACCGCCGAAGATGATAACGAACAGTATGACCATGATAGCCTTTCGCAATGCGAGGTGTTTTATCATTGACCTGAAACCCGAGGTCCGGACTGCAGATTGAATACCTGAAACGTTTTGGTTCTTCACCGATTTTCGGGGAGGGGGTAAATCGCCGCAAGGTGACAGTCACCATTGCTCGAAGCGCATCCCCGGCTTCCCCGGAATTGAGTGAAGAACCGCATTTTTGCCTCTTCCGCTCACCTGCTCTCCCGTCGCCTTGACCTGCGACCTGTTACCTTTTACCTTTTACCTTTTACCTTTCACCTTTCACCCTTGCAGTTTTTCGACGGCGCCGGTCAATTCCGAGAGGGACTCTATTTTCGCGTCGGGAGTGATACCGGGGACTTCTTCGTGTTTCCAGTCAAGCAATATGGTTTTCATGCCGAGCATTCCGGCCCCCGCGACGTCTTCCTTCAGCGAGTCGCCCACAAAGAACGTCTCGCCCGCCTCGACGCCGAGTTCGCTCAATGCCTTTTCGAAGATGGCCGGATAAGGTTTCTTTGAGCCAAAGCCGGAGGAGGCAATGACGCAGTCGAAGTAGTCCCGAATTTCGAGGCGTTTCAACTCTTCGTCGAGCAATTGCGGCGGCCAGATAGTATTGGATATTATGCCGAGTTTCAGACCACTACCTTTCAACGTTTTCAGGCATTCCTTTGCTCCATCGCGCCGGACCGTCTTTTCCCGGAACGGCTTATACCACTCGCGCGTGAACTCGGCGAATTCATCGTCTGAGAGGAACACGTCCACGTCCGCCAGGAGTTCATCGATTACCTCCCGCGCCCGTAGTTCGCGCTGGGAGCCCATGACGGCCATGTACGCGGATTGCAACGCATTGGCGGCGGCCTGGTAGAAGGTGTTGAAATTCGGGGCGTCGGGACGCTTTTGCTGCAGGTACGCATGGGCGTGTTTCGCGCCTTCGATGACGTACGGCATTATATCCGTGCCTACGGATGTGACAAGCGTGCCGCCGTAGTCGAAGAGTATCGCTTTCGGCATTATTGTTCCGTTTCCCGCGAGGTCTTTAACTCCACCAGCATGCGGCAGACCGCATCCTCGAATTTCTTGATTTCGGGGCGTCGGCCCGAGTAGTTGTTTATGAGGATTGAGAAGGCGATGATGTCGCCGTCTAGGTTCTCGACGTAGCCGCTGAGCGCGCTGTTCCTGCCGAGGCTGCCGGTCTTCGCGTGTACCCTGCCGGCGTAAGGCTCTTCGGTCATGCGCCCCGACAGCGAAGTTCCCGCAAGGCCGCTGACCGCGAGTGATTCCAGGTATTCCTTCCGGAGTTCGCTCTTGTGCATGTGTTCGAGCAGCGTGACGATGGCCGACGCGCTGAGACGGTTCTCCGACGAGAGGCCGGAACCGTCGGATATGATGACCTTCCCCTTGTCGATTTTCAGGTCTGACAGGTATTCCTCAACCACCTTCGCGCCTTCCCCGAAGGAGCCTTTTTTGCCTTCCGCATGGCCGAGGAGTTTGAATAGTTGCTCCGCATAGAAATTCTGGCTGCGCCGGTTGATTACCTTCACGGTGGGCATCATTTCGGAGACGATTTCGGTCACGAGAATGAGATGCTCTTTCTTCTCGTCGTATGACCTGGATGCCAGCCTCACCGGACCGGCGACGGACATTCCGGCGTCCTGGATGACCTCTCGCAACACCGTGCCGAAGTAACGCCCGGGTTCGTGGACGGGCACGCTTGTCTCGTACGGGTCGGCATCCTTCCAGCACCCGCCGGTGACGTAAATGTTATTCGATCTCCAACTGCGGTGTACGGTGAAGCCGTGCCGTTTCTTCGAAGCGACGGTTTGGCAGCCGTTTTTTATCCTGACGTATTTCGTCACGGGGGCGTATTCGATTTTCACGAGTCTCCCGGCTCTGGCGCCCGGTGTGATAGTCAGGTCAACGCAATTGTCGTTGAAGGAAACGGCGCTTATCTCGGCGCAATACCACTTGCTGAGTTGGCCCTTCGGCCAGCCGGGGTGAATATAGACGCGGTCGAATATGGTATCGTCGATGATAATCCCGTCGACGATTTTCAGCACGCCGATATCCTTCAGTTTGTCGCGCACCTTCTCGAAGAGGGACGTGATGCTCGGTTGAAAGCGCCCCGATATATTAGGGTCCCCGCTGCCCTTGACGACCAGGTAGCCTCGTACGATGCCGTTCTCATCAGGCTTGGCGGTAAGGTAGAAGCGTGTCTTGAAGCGGTAGTCTTTCCCGAGTTTTTCGAGAGCCGCCGCGGTTGTGACCAGTTTCATGTTCGACGCCGGGGCGAGCATTTTGTCGGGCGTTTTCTCGTAAATGACTTCACCGTCCTTGAGCGATTTGATGCAGATGCCTACCGATGCGTGCTTGAGCGCGGGGTCCGTCAAGGCGCGGGTTATGCGGGCGCGGAACTCCTGGGCGGCGATTTGATGCGTGGAGGATGTGCCTTCCCCGGCGGTACAATCGGCCCCCGGGAACAGAGAGAACACTATAAATAATAGCGACAATTTGAGTGTACGCTTGGCTATCACAAAAACCGCTCCGACACGACGTCTAATTTACCTTCAGCGTACTTCAAGTAGACACATAATACCCTATTATCGGCAAATTTGCAAGAATTGTTTTGGGTGCGTGTGTGCCAGGCGGGTCTGCCTCAGGATTGTGGGTGAATCTTTCCCTGACATAGGGGGAAGGGATATGACTCCCCGCGCCCAGGCGCGAGGTGACAGTCCCCGTCCGTGAGGATTGCCGGGGCCGGCGCACAAAATAGGGTCTGCCCAAGCGAGCAGGGCATCCAGAACTCGCAAGACACCGCCGGCAACCGCCGCGCTAAAAACTTTTACACGCCTCCCCGTAGCCCTTGCCATGCGCAACAACATAGTGTATTATGTGTAATAATGTTGGAGACGGGTTCCGGCCAAAGAGAGGGGTTAGAGTATTTTGTTCAAGTCAAGAAATGAGAACCCCTGTGGGCAAATCCTCGTATTGCCGTTTTCCGCCGTAACGTCAAGGCATTCATCGCAGGCAAAGCAACGAAAAGGAGGAAAAAATGACAACCGCACAACCGGCCCGTCCCTCACACGCCAAGAGGCAAAAGGTCAGTTTCATAGAGCCTTGCGCGGACTTCAACGGCTACAACCTCGTGCGCCTGCCGTTGCTCGGGCACCTCTACCTCGGCGCCATTCTTAAGCGCAACGGCCACGACGTGCGCTGCTATTCGGAGAACCTGCGGCGGGTTTACCATCACAGGCGCGGTATTACCGAGAAGCGCATCCTTGAAAGCGACGCGGTCGGAATCAGCATAATGACCCCCACGGCCAACCGCGGCTACGCCATAGCCGACGCCGTGCGAAAGGCAAACCCGAAGGTGCGCATCATCATCGGCGGTTCTCACGCCACCGCCCTGCCCGACGAGGCCCTGCGACACGCCGACGCAGTGGTCACCGGCGAGGGCGAGTCGAAAATACTCGAAGCAGTAAACAGCGACACAAAAGGCATCATCCGCGGCGAGCGCGTCCAGAACCTGGACGACCTGCCAATAGTGGACCTGAAACTCCTCCAGGGCTTTCGCCCCAAGTTGCTCCGCCTCACGCCGATTGCGACATCGCGCGGCTGCCCGTTCGACTGCTCCTTCTGCTCGGTCACGCAGATGTTCGGACGGCGGTACCGTTTCCGTTCGAACGAACTGGTGCTTGAGGAACTGGAGCGGCGCACAAAGGCCGGTTTCACAAATTTTTTCTTTTACGACGACAATTTCGCCGCCGACAAGACCCGCACGAAGAAACTGCTGGAAGGGATGCTCCGCAGGAACATCCACATATACTGGGCATGTCAGGCGCGGGTCGATATAGCAAGGGACGACGAACTCCTGGACCTGATGCGGCGCACCGGCTGCGTGACGGTGGCCCTCGGCGTGGAGTCCGTAAACCCGCGCACGCTTGTAGATTACAACAAGAAACAGAGCGTCACGGACGTCGTCAACTGCATAGTAAAACTGAAGGCACACGAAATCCGCGCGCTCTGCATGTTCGTGATGGGCAGCGACAGCGACACCTCCCTGACCGTTCGCGAGACCGTACGCTTCCTCAAGCGCTGGAAGCCACGCTACGCGCAATTCTCCATCCTCTTCCCCATCCCCGGCACGAGGTTCTACGACCGGATGCTCAGGGAGAAGCGGATATGGACGCGCAACTGGTCGCTCTACGACGGCAGCCATGTGGTCACGTACCCGAAGAACTTCACGCCGATTCAACTGCTCGACCAGGTGCGCTGGATATGGAAGCAGTTCTACTCCATGCCGTGGCTGACCGGCTACTCCGTATTCCGCTATTTCCTGTGGAAATGGGAACGCATCAACAAGAAATACCTCCTCTACCTGCCCACCGTAAAGACCCCCAAACGGCTGACGCAGGCCGACGCCCTCGTCGCCGCGTCCGAGCGGTCGGCGTAATGTTCAGAAGTCAGCCCGCCCAGCCTGCCCGCCAGGCACCGGCCCGTATGGGTATGGGAGCCTAAAGCCCCGGGCTTTCCCTCGGACCCTGAGGGTCCTCGGGACGAAGGTCCGAACGGGTACGGCCAGGGAAGTCAGAAGTTGGAGGCATGACAACACGCCTCACGGGCCGGCACAAACGTCCTCGCGGCGACTCCAAAATTTTTGATTTTTTTCTGCGGATTTTCTTGACTGACCGACAACGCGGGATATACTTCGCGCAAAAGGCCCCTGCCGGGTCGATTCTCCTGAAAAGCGACAGTAAAATACATTTTTTGAAGGAGTTTTAAGATGCGTTGTCCAAATTGCGGGCGCCTCATCGACATCTCGCGAATATTCGAAGAGGACGAAGAGAACAAAGAGGAAGCCGCTTTCGTGATATGTCCTCATTGCGGGGAGGAAATCGAGGTGGACCTGGAAGAAGAGTTACTGGAAGACGAATTTGACGAGGATGAGGAAGAAGATGACATGAAAGATGATGATGAATTTGACGAGGAGGAAGAAGAAGAGGAAGAAGAAGACCTTTTTGAGGACTTCGACGAAGATGACGAGGGAGACGATGACGAGTACTGAGTCTCATTGAGTCGTCCGCACTTGGGACTTCAGTAAAGCCAAATCCGCGCGAGGCGCTCGCGCGTCCCACGGAGGCGGCGGCGCTTTTCTTCCAGGCGTTGCCGTGCCTCCTCATCATCCTTTGCCTTCAACCGAAAGGCGGCCGCCCTCCCCCCGCGCAAACTGCTAATCTGACGCATGAAGCGGCGGGAAGTTCCCGGAGAATGCCGCGGGGGAAGTTTTTCCTTGAGGCGTGCGGGCGTTCCTGATAGCATTCCCCGCGGTGTAATTCCGTCAATATCTCTTGCAGGGGGGTAATACGATGAAGAAGGCTGATCTGGCAGAATCCATCATGCGTTCCGCAGGCCTGACGAAGGCCAACGTGAATCGTTTTTACAGGGGTCTGGTGGCCTTGGTCAGGAAGGAGTTGGACAACAACGGCGAATGCGTGCTGCCGGGGCTGGGCGTTCTGCGTGTACGCATGCGCAAGGCCCGCGAAGGGCGCAATCCGCGGACCGGCGAGAAAATCCACATCCCGCGCCGCAAGGGCGTTTCCTTCAGGCCGTATAAGGACCTCAGGGAGATGCTCAACCCGGGCATGAAGAAGAAGACGGACGCGCCGACCCCGGAGCCCGAGGCGACGCCGGACCCGGAGCAGATTTAGGGGAACTTGCCTCGAAGCGTCGTCACGGCTATCGCCGTGCACCGTGCTCGCGAGCGCAAGCGCCGACAAGGCGCGGATGGCGCGAGGTGACGGTCGCCTTCTACGATCCGCCCTCAATAAATCGAGGCCGGCTCCGTAAAGGTGACGGTCACCATTGCTCGCCTGCCGACATCTTTGAAGCGCATCCCCGTTTCCCCCCGGAATTGAGTGAAGAACCAAATTTTTATTCACTTTTCTGAAGTACACCGCTTAAGCAAAGGTGCAGATTATGTCGCCGGAACAGTTTCAGATAACGCCCGAACAATTCCAGCAATACGCGCCGGCATTCATGGCGGGGGCTATTGTGCTCGGGTTGCTCTTCTGTTTCTTGGGCTACCGCATATTCAGGATAATGCTTTCGGCCGCCGGTGGTATCGGGGGCGGCGGCGCGGCAGTGGCGGTTACGCTTAACTACTGGCAGTGGAACGAAATGTGGTGGGCGGTGGTCTTGATAGGTTTGGCGGCCGCCGCT
>QNCA01000014.1 GCA_003644325.1 Planctomycetota bacterium | reverse complement strand
GCGGGCTGTTCGGCCTGGCGCTGGGGAGTTTCCTGAATGTGGTTATCTATCGCCTTCCGCGCAAGTGCGACTCCATATTTCGCGGCCGGTCGTTTTGCCCGCAGTGTGCAAAGCAAATCGCATGGTACGATAACATTCCCCTCTTGAGTTACATTCTCCTGGGCGGCAGGTGCCGCCATTGCGGTGCGCGCATCTCCCCCCGGTATTTCCTGGTGGAACTGTTGACAGGCGGGCTGTTTGCTTACCTGGCGCATCGGTTTCTGCTGGATGACACGGCGGCGGGACTCTTCGACGAGAAGTGGCCCCTATTCCTTATATATGGCGGTCTGACCGCGGCGCTGATAGCGTGTACGTTCATCGACATTCGCCTGCGGATTATCCCCGACGAGATAGACAAACCCTTCATCGTAATCGGCCCGGTAGTCAGTTTTTTCTACCCGCTGTTACACAAAGACACGGTGGAGAATTTCATCTGGCGGCGACAGTTGGCCGACTGGCCGATGGCCGAGAACTTCATGGGATTCTTTTCTTCCATCTTCGGCGTCGCAGTCGGCGCGGGAATAATCATTCTCGTCGGCCTCTTCGGCAAGGCGCTGTTCAGGAAGGAGGCGATGGGCTTCGGGGACGTGAAGTTCCTTGCCATGATAGGAGGGTTCCTCGGATGGGACATGACGCTGCTGGCGTTTTTGTTGGCGTGTTTCACCGGGGCGCTCATCGGGGTGGTGGTGATGATTGTGACGAAGGACCATTACATGCCGTTCGGGCCGAACCTGGCGCTGGGGGCGGTGGCCGTAATATTGTTCAGAGACGTGATAAACAGGGGTATCGAATCGTACATGCAGATGTTGCGCGGAGACAGCCTGGCGGCGCTATGGAAGGCGGTGGCGTGGATGATGCCTTGTTACTCAAGTTGACTGAGTTTTTGTTAACCTCGGTGACTGTCACCAATTACGGAGCCGTTCCGCCCTTGTCGGAACGGATCGTAGATTGGTGACTGTCACCGTAAGGTATTGTGAAACAACAGATTATAATCAAGCACCCACCATCATCCAGAAAAAGCCAGTCAACTTGAGCTTGTTAGCAGCGGTAATGATAAATATGCCGGACAACGAAAACGGAGGTCTGTCGTGAAAAAAACGATTTTGATTCTTTTCGCAATGACGATTGCCGCAGGTTGCGGCAGCATGCAGAAAAAGCCGAAGGCCCCGCCGGACCCCGCCGCTTTTGAGGAGTTGACCGCCGGAAAATACTGGGAATACAAGAGCAACGTCGCGGGCAAGGTCATCAATGAATGGCAATCCCCGGACGGGATATGGCAGTACGGGCAGTACGTGGTGAAGCGCGCGCTTGACCGGAACCTCACGTATGAACTGGAGCGCGAGATAGACCTGGAGATAATGAGATACTTCAAGGTTCGGACGAGCGTGCTCGATGAAATCGGCGCCACTCTGCCGTGTATCGAGGCGAAGATCACATCGGTGTCGTCGCGCGAGGAAGGCCGCATCACGATTGACAAGGGAACCGCCGAGGGAGTTCGCGAAGGCCGCTACGCGACCGCGCTGCTGAAGATGGGCGAGGGGAAACGCAGCGGGCTGTATGAGGTCATGGACCGCTACTATTACGAGCACATCAAGGACGTAGTGGCGACGTTTGTGGTGGAACGTGCCGAGGAAGACACGGCGACCCTGAAGTTTCTGCAGAGACGCGGCGAAAGGCGCTGGAAGGACCTGCAGGAAGGGGCAACGGTGTTTGTGGGCCCCGCCCCCATATGGAAGCGCGAAATACTGCACATCATACCCTACGCGGTGGAGGAGTTGGCCAGGCTGGTGACCGCCTACACCAGGGAGAGGGCGATGGAGAAGATAGCCGAATTCCTGGCTGTCCGCTACGACGGGGACAAGACAACGATAGACGAAATGCTGACCCTGCTGGAGAGCGGCGAGCCGGAGACGCGGAAAGTCATAATAACCGCCCTTAGGCAAATTACCGCAAGGGAGTTCGGCTACGCGCCGGAGAAGGACGCCGAGAAAAACCGGGACGCCATAAAACGCTGGAAAAAATGGTGGGCGGAGGAGAGGTCAAGTTTTGAAGTAATAAGTCCGAAAAAGGGGAAGAAGCGGGATACTCGAGACGACAGGCTTCATGACCGGGGTTGGGGCCCCGCCCCTTGATGAAAAAAATCCTGTACACAATCGTAATCTTGGGCGCGGCGACAGGGTTCTTCTTGTTCTCCGCACCGGGACTCGATATTCTGAAAAAGGCGCCGGATTCGAACCGGGAAGCGACCTGGGCGCCCTTCATGTATTACAACATCGCCCGCCTGCACGAAAGCATGGGCCGGCATGACACCGCCGTGGAAATCTACGACGAGATGCTCAAGACCTACGACCGCGACAGGCGCCGGTCCGGGCAATTCGTCGAGCACGACCTGAGCAGGCACTACGTTCCCTATGCGCTCTATAGAAAAGGGATTTGCCTGAAGAAGATGGGCGACAAGGAATACGCCCGCGCCAGCGCCCAGCGCAGCGAGGGAAAGTCAAAAGAAGCCGAGGAGAGCGCCGCCCTTTCCGAAAAGTATCACACCCAGGCTTGCCGGATATTCCGCGAATTCATAGACAAGCATGTCCACCACAAACTCTACCCGGAAGCAAACCGCCTCTACAACGAATTGCAGATAAACCTCTCATCCTGACCAGCCCCGCGCGGTCCGCCCCCATGTCAACCGAGTTCATATCGAAGGAAGCATGTAAGAATCCCGGGCACTGCCGGCACGGTGACTGTCACCATCTACGAGCCGGCCGCTCCTTCAGAGCGTCTGCGCTCCGCCCGTTCCGGGTCCTCGCCCGGAGGACCCGTCAGGGTCCGAATGGGTAATGGTGACGGTCACCGGTGCGGCCTTTCCAAGATTCTTACATGCTCCCCGCCGTGTCCTTGCACATGCGGTTCGATAGGTTATAATACCCGCCTGGATTTGTTGAAACTGAGTCCGTCACCGGGCACACGAATCATGCTGCTCACAAGAAAAGACCTCGAAGAGCGCGAGAAGAAATACCTGGCCCCGTACGCCGCGGTATCATCGGACGGCGCGGGCCGCGAGCACGCGGAACCGCCCCCGGAGTACCGCACGCACTACCAGCGCGACTGGAACCGTATCGCGCACTCCCCCGCCTACCGGAAACTGAAGTTCAAGACACAGGTCTTCCCGTTCGGCCAGGGCGACGACGCGAGCCGCGACCGTCTGACGCATACGCTTGAAACTGTGCAGATTGCGACGTCTATCGCCCGCTCACTCGGACTCAACGAAGACCTGACGCGTGCCATCGCCATGGCCCATGACATCGGCCACCCACCCTTCGGACATGCCGGCGAGTACGTACTCAACAGACTGGCCGCAGGCTTCGACCACAACGATCACGGCCTGAAGATACTCAGAACGCTGGAAAAACGCTACCCGGGCTTCGACGGCCTGAACCTGACGCTCGAGGTGCTGGAAGGCATCGAGAAGCACGAAACCATCTACGACCATCCTTCCCCCCGGAAGGCGTTTTTCCCCGGCCTGCAGCCGACAATGGAGGCTCAGGCCGTCTGCGCGGCGGACGTCATCGCCTTTCACGCGCATGACCTGGAGGACGCCCTGCGTCTGGGCATCCTGACGATCGAACAGATGAACGAGGCGGGGCTGGCGCTGTGGGAGGCCGTGTCGGGGCGCGTGGCGGGCCTGCCGCCTCGAATACAGGCGGTGCAGCGGACGCGCGCCCTTATCAACCTGCTCGTGCGCGACGTTCTCTCACAGGCGGAAACGAGATTGGAACAATATTCGATAAAATCCCTTGACGACGTCCGCAACGCGCCCGGATTCATCTTCTCCTTCACGGAACCCGTACAGTCCCAGATACGGACCCTGGGCAAATTCCTGCACGACAATTTCTACCAGAACTACAAGATCATCCGCATGATAAACAAGGGCGAGACGATTATCGAGAGGCTTTACGGCGAATACAGCCGCCGCCCCGAGGTACTGCCGGCGCACATCGCCGCCGAGGTCCGCTCTCAGGGAACCGGTCCCACGGGAGGAAATCCCGCCATCGCCGACTATATCGCCGGCATGACCGACCGCTACGCGACGGAGGAATATTGCAAGATATTTGAAGTCGATTACAGGGTGTAATCAAAACGAAACATAAATGGACCTGACCCCTTTAGGTTTCATTTGACGAAACGAACTTTCAAGGAGGTTGCCATGTCAATCAGCAGAGTATGGATAGAAGAAGGCTGCACCGGTTGTGGTTTGTGCGAAGAAACCTGCCCCGATGTTTTCAAGGTCGATGACGTTTCGGTCGTAGTGGAAGGAGCGGACTTCAGCAAATATGAGGAACTGATTAAGGAAGCAGCCGAAAACTGCCCGGTTGAGGTGATTAAGTACGAGTAGCAAATCGACCGACTCGAGTTTGCAGTGACAGTCGTTAATCCCGACAGGTCGGAACAAGTTCCACGCTCCGTAATTCTCAAGTTGACTGACTTTTTCCGGGTGATGGCGGGTACTTGATTATAACCTGCTGCTTCACAACACCTTACGGTGACTGTCACCAATCTGCGATCCGTTTCGACAAGGTCGGAACGGCTCCGTAATCGGTGACAGTCACCTTTCGCGGTTCTTTAACCAGTCAACATTCAATAGTTTCTGTTGCGGGAGGTGGTTTTTCGTGCTCGGGGAGCCAGACCCCTCCCGTCCCGACGGGTCGGGATAAATCGGGGTCTCATCCTTGGCGTCTGACCCCCTCGCGGTACGCATCAAGGGGAATTCAATGCAGGAAATTCCCGCGGCAGATACGGGCGAGCGGCGGACATGGCGGGTATGGCGCGCGGTCGTCCCGCCGGCGCTGATCGTTGTGGCGCTGGGGCTGGGCGCGTGGAACGCGCGCTGGCGCTCGTGGAATCACCTGGATGAGGTGCCGGAGCAGTGGGACGAGGCGCACCTTGTCGCCATGAGCATCCGGATCAACGACAGGATGCGCAGCGACCCCGCCGCGGCTTACGACTACTTCGTCCATGCCAGCCCGAACCAGGCGCCTTTCACGTCCCTGCTCGGCTCGTTTCTTTATTTCGCGTTTCCTCGTTCCGTGCGGACCGCCTTGATGTTGAACGGCGTCTGCATGGCGGTACTCCTCATCAGCGTCTATCTGCTCGGTGCGCGACGTTCCGTTCTCACGGGCGCGATCGCCGCGGGAACCGTCGCGTGCATGATGCCCATCATCGAGTACATGCGCCTGTTCCGCACGGAGATGCCGCTGGCGGCGTGGGTGTCGCTTGCGATACTGCTCATCTCTCTGAGCAACCGCTTCCGGCGGTTTGTCCCGACGCTCCTGGCGGGTATCGTCTGCGGCGTGGCGATGCTGACGAACCCCATTGCGCTGGTCTTCCTCCTGGGGCCGGTGTGCTACGCGCTCACGCGCGGCGTCATTGAAAGCAGGCTCGCCATCACGCGCGTCGTCAACATCGCCGTCGGCCTTATCGCGGCCTTCGCCGTCGCATCGGTCTGGTACCTGCCGAACATGGATGCGATTCGGGAGTTCCTGCTGGGTTACGGCTTCGGGCAGTACGGCGCCGCCTACAGGGGCTCACATCCGGGCCTTACGCTTTACCCGCAACTCATCTGGCGCGACGTAGGAGCGGGGTTCATCATCGTAGCGATTATCGCAGGGCTGTTTGCGCTTGTTTCCAAAAGGTCGGCCCCCCGGGCAAAGGACGCACCGCGAGGGAAACAAGACATCTGGCTTATCGTCGTCTGGGTCGTGATGTCATATCTTTTCCTGAACCTCACGCGGGACCAGCAGACGCGCTTTTTGCTGCCGCTGCTGCCGGGGGCGGCGGTCCTGCTGGCGGTTCTCATCACGTCAATCAGGTATAAAACGGGACGTATTATCGCGCTGGTTCTGCTGTCTGCGTCATGCGGGTTCGGCCTTTATGCGGTGTTCTCCCGGCCGCAGACGCACATCCGCGGCATTGACATTACAAAGGAGCATGACTGGCGCATGAGGGAGATTGCGGGACGAATCGCAGAGGATTCGCGCCCCGCCCGGGGGCGCGTCGCGGTGGCGTTCCTGGCGAATCACGCGCTCTTCACGGCGAAGGGGTTTGACCTGGCCGCCCTGCTCGACGGGCATGATTTCAGGGTCAGCTACGTCGGCGAAATAGTCAATGAAAGACAGAAACTGATTCAGGTGCGGCTGCGGCTCGCGGAGTCGCGCTACGCGGTCTTCAAGACCGGCAGGCAGATGGAGGAACACGCCAGGCACTTGGACATACCTCTCGACAGGGCCATACGGATGGCGGAGTCGATGGGGTATGGAAGGATGGCATCGTTCACGTTGCCCGACGGCTCGGAGGCGTTGTTGTACAGGAAAGGTTCGCGGCATTATTTCCCGGAGGTCTCGACATGAAGAGGTTCTTGTTGCCGGCGCTCGTTTTTGCGTGCCTGGGCGGTTGCGCCGTGAAGCACGGAATGGAGAAGATAGAAAACATCTACTGCACGCTGTCGTTCCACTCCGTCAAAAAGGCGGAAGAGAAAGAACACATCTTCGAGGCCATCAAGAAACACGCCATGCCACGAGGGGACGAAGCGCTGCCGTACAAGGCCAGGCAGACAGGCCCGGACGCATTCGAGTGCACGTTCCGCGTAAAAAACCTGGACGTTCTGGACGCGCTGCATACGGACCTGAAGTTCAAGAAAGACCCGAAGAGCAAAGAGGGCCGGGTAATGATGCTGGAGGAGAGCGAGCAGCGGTTCGCAATGCGCTACGACTCCGCATGGCTGACCGGCAAGATAAAGGTCGAACTGACCTTTCGCATAAGCCCGCCGGACGCGCGCCTCTTTTACCGGGACGAGGAGGGAGCGGAACATGAAATCACCGACAGGGTAAGTCCGGAGGGCGCAGTAAAGTTGTATGTCAAGATACGCAGGAACCAGGACTACTTCTACGCCAAGACCGTATCCGGGCAATTGAAGCGCTTCATCAAGGTGAACATCTACACGCAGGAGGTAAGCGAGATAACCAGGGAAGAATACGAGGCGAGGAAATGAGATGGCAATCTCGTCACCAAAAGGCGTCATCGGCAAAAGAGGTCAGCCCCCCTTTGTTTACGGAAGCCCATTCCAGTTGAATGTCCAACCTTCGGCCTTTGTGTAGCAGCCTTTACCCAACGTATCGCCCTTTCGACTCTTCAGCGTGAGAAATATGGCGTTCGTTTCCTTCTTCGTACTTTCGCTGCTACTTTCCGAATAATGGATTAAGGATTCCATGATTTTATGGGCTGATTCCTCGGCCCCTTTTCTGTCATCCAGAGGAACATAGTCAACGTTAAGAAACACGATTATCCCGTAATCGGTTTCTTCGATAGCCAGGACATCATCCATATAGTCGCAAGATCTATAATGTGCCGCGAAGCCCTTGGCAAGTGTGAGGGTGTTTTCAGATTGCGGACGAGGTTTTATTACAAAGGAAAAGATGATTAACAACAAAAGCATTGCCACAAAGAAGAGTATAATCATTTTAACCCACAGCGGAATCCGAGGCGGGGAGGATGATGGCTTGACCGCAGGTTTCCGCTGTAGTGTGGGCGGCGGCGGTGGATATTTCGGTAATTCACAACCGAGAATCCTGGCAATTTCAGTACGCACGCTTTCGGCAGTGATGCCCATGCTTCGAAGCACTTTTGATGCGAGACCGTCCTGAACACGAATAAGTCCAAGGAGCAAGTGCTCTGAGCCAATATAGTCACAGCCGAGATAGTTGGCTTCTTCAGCGGAGATTTCGAGCGTGCGCTTGCCGAGGGGAGTGAAGGGCAACGCCGTCTCCCCCACTGCGGAGAGACCGATCTTGATATGCTTCTCGACTTCAGCGCGGATGTTCTCCAGATTTATGTTTAGATTCCTGAGAGCATTTACAGCAACTCCACTGCCTTCTTCAACAAGGCCCAGCAGGATGTGCTCGGTGCAAATGTAGTCATGGTTTCGCTTCTGTGCCTCCTGACGAGTCAGGAGCATCACCCTGCGAGCCCTATCTGTAAACCGGTCAAACACAGTTTTCCCCAATCCTCAGACTTACGCTGCACAAGTCATCCAATGAACTCCGCGCGTCAACCATAGGGGTCAGCCCTTTTTCGCTGCTGGTTTTGCGTACCAATGTCTCTTCCCTTTGAGGAATCCACTAATCCCATCCTTCCTGATTTTCCTGAGGTTCTTTAGTTCTCAAGTTTCGGAAACACATTTTCAAAGTAACATATCAGCCGTCCGCTCTGATGTCAACCGGGAAGAAGACAAGCAAAAATGCCAGAATCTGCATAGATAATGGAAAGAGCGAAAAATCCGGGAGGGCCTGCAATTTGCTTGACTTCCTGGAACGACCCTGCTAACATACTCCGCTTTTCCGACGGGGTTCTCCACGTGTGGGGGCGAGAATCCATGTGGAACCCCGCAAGCCAAGGGCCTGGGAGGTCCCGATGAGCGCAAGACTGAAACAGATGAAGACCTACATGGCGAAAAAGGAAGAGGTCGTGCCGCGGTGGTATGTCGTCGATGCGGAGGGCAAGATCCTGGGGCGCATGGCGACGAAGATCGCGATGATACTCATGGGCAAGCATCGACCCACCTACACTCCCCACGTGGATACCGGCGATTTCGTGATCGTCGTCAATGCCGAAAAGGTGCGCGTGACGGGCAGAAAACTCGACCACAAGGTCCACAAACGCTACAGCGGCTACCCGGGCGGTCTGAAGCAGGTACCGCTGCGAAAGGTGATGGAGAAAAAGCCCACTGAGATAATCAGGCAGGCCGTAAAGCGCATGCTGCCGAAGACGAAACTCGGGCGGAAGATGTTCACTAAACTGAAAGTCCACGCGGGACCCGACCATCCGCACGAGGCGCAGGTCCCCGAGGTTCTGGAATTATAAACAGGAGGATCCCGTGGCGGTAGAATATCACTGGGGCACAGGCAGGCGCAAATCCGCGGTCGCGCGCGTCCGCGTAAAGAAAGGCAGCGGCAGCATCGTCGTCAACAACAAGGAATACACGCAATACTTCACGCGAGAACGCGACAGGATAGAAGTCATCAAGCCTTTGCGCATCGCCGAGAAAGACAGTGAATTCGACGTTATCGCAAAAGTAGAAGGCAGCGGTATAACCGGCCAGGCGGGAGCGGTACAGCTGGGCATTGCGCGCGCCCTCATAAAGGCGCACGAAACGCTGGAGCCGGTCCTGCGCGAGCACGGCATGCTCACGCGCGACAGCCGCATGAAAGAACGGAAAAAATATGGCCAGCCCGGCGCGAGAAAAAGATTCCAGTACTCGAAGCGTTGATTTGGACATCGTTGGAAAGGTGACTGTCACCATTCAGTCATCTTTCATGTTCCTTTATCAATAATTTCGCAATAAGTTCATCCAGGCCTTTCTTGTCGGTCGGGTCGAAATCATCTTCCACCAGAACCCCTTTTTCGTCAAAAATGCAGATGGTCGGATAACCGTCGACTTTCAATTCCTTCGCAATTCCGCCGTCGTCAAAGATGTTCGGATAATTGATGCGGTTCTCGGATATGAATCTCTCCAGCGCGCCTCGGTCCAGGCCGCTGTCGGCGTTGATGCCCACTATCTCCAATCCCTGCAAATGGTAATTGCCATAGAGCGCTTTCATGTGCGGGATGGTCTGCTCGACGCAGTACGGGCACGACCTTGTCCACACTGCCACCACCAGCACTTTGCCCTCCACGGCTTGAGCCAGGTCGTTGCGCTCAAGCGCCGCGCAGAGTTCCGGGTAATCCTTCAGCGTCACCGGCTGCACGGGCTTGTGTTTGATATTCCACGGCCAACAGCCGCACGTCGCGGCCAGGAGCAGCATCGCCGGCATAATCCCTGTTTTCTTCATAACGGATGTCCCCATTCAAATGACGTGCCTTCGGTGACTGTCACCATTACCCATTCGGACCCTGACGGGTCCTCAGGGCGAGGACCCGGAACGGACGGAGCGCAGGCCCCCCGACTTGTCGGGGGGGGCAGCTCGTAGATGGTGACCGTCACCTTTCAGCCACCGAAGTAAACTATTTCTTCTCTATCTTCTGCCGCAGGTAAGCATCGATGAACATGTCGATGTCCCCGTCCAGCACCGCCTGGACGTTGCCCGTCTCCGCGTTCGTCCGGTGGTCCTTCACCATCTGGTAGGGCTGCAGGACGTAGGAACGTATCTGGTGTCCCCACGCTATCTCGCCCTTCTCGCCGTACAACTTCGCCAGTTCCTCCTCGCGCTTCTGTTCCTCCAGGCGGTAGAGGCGCGACTTCAGCACCTTCATCGCGGTCTCAAGGTTCTGGTGCTGGCTGCGCTCGTTCTGGCACTGCACCACGATACCCGTCGGCAGGTGCGTTATCCGCACGGCGCTGTCGGTCACGTTCACGTGCTGCCCGCCCGCGCCGCCGGCCCTCATGCGGTCCACGCGGATGTCACCCTCCTTGATTTCTATCTCGATATTCTCGTCGAACTCGGGCACCACGTCCACCGATGCGAACGAGGTATGCCTGCGGGCGTTGGAGTCGAACGGCGAGATGCGCACAAGGCGGTGCACGCCTATCTCACTCTTCAGATAGCCGTAGGCCCAGGGCCCGCTCACTTCAATCATCACGTTCCTGTAGCCCGCGCCCTCGCCCTCCAGGGAATCGACTATGCGCGCCTCGTAGCCGTGCCGCTCCATCCAGCGCGAGTACATCCGCAGCAGCATCGCCGCCCAGTCGCACGACTCCGTACCGCCCGCCCCCGCGTGTATGCTCATAAAGGCGTCCAGGCGGTCGTTGGGATGGTTAAGCATCGACTTGAACTCGAAATCGCCGAGCGTCTTCTCAAGTCTCTCCGCGTCCGCCGCGACATCGGCCTCCACCTCCGCGTCGTGTTCCTCCGTGGCGAGTTCCAGCATCACCTCGCAATCTTCCAGTTGCTTCGACATCCGGGCGTAAGCGTCCGTGATGCTCTTGACGCGCTTGAGTTCCGCCACGACGCCGCGGGCCTTCTCTTGGTTGTTCCAGAAGCCGGTCGCGGACATCATCTCGTTGATCTCCGCCTCGCGCTTTTGCAACGCGGGTAAATCAAACGAGACCGCCAGTTTCTCCAGCCGCTCGCGGATATCTCTCAGTTTTTGTTTCGTCTCTTCGGCCATGCGAAAAATAGTAGCCAGTAGTCGGTAGTCGGTAGCGTCACGTGTCAAGGGTGCGAAACATTACGGAACTGCGGCACTCCCTTGCCCCTTGCCCTTTACCCCCTGCCCCTGCTACGGCCGTATCTTCGCGCGCAGGTCCTTCGCCACGTCCTCGGCGAGCACCTCGAAAAGATTGCGCCATATCATCGCCTTCGGGTTTGCGTACTTGAAACTGCGGCGCGCCTGCACGCCGCCCACCACGCGCTCGCCGTCCTTCAGGTCGCAGCGTATCGCCAATATCGCCTCGCCCCATCCCGGATACAGATACCTGCGCCAGGTACTGCCCTTCTTGAACTCCACGATGCGCGTGACGAGGATGAGTTTCCCCCTTTCGCCGCCGATGTAAAGGAGCCCCTGCTTCGCCAGTTCATCCGCAAGGGCATGCCGCAACTCCGCGGTCACCTTCGCCTCAAACTCATGGCCCGTCCCGTTCGTCACCTCCCCCACCTCGATACCCGCGCCCGGCGGGGGCGTGTAGTCGTTGTTGAAACTCGCCTGGTGCGCGGTAGTCCCGCACCCCGCCCCCAGCAGCGCGACCGCCGCCACCGACGTGAGCATAATCACGATCCTTTTCATGCCACCCTCCTTTCCAAAAAGTCGGGATACAATCAACGGGCGCACATTCTACACATTCGGCATTGATATGCAAAGGGAGTACGGCGCTGGGGGAGCATGTAAGAATCCCGGGCGCTGCCGGCACGGTGACAGTCGCCATTTACGAGCCGGCCGCTCCTTCAGAGCGTCTGCGCTCCGCCCGTTCCGGGTCCTCGCCCCGAGG
>QNCA01000013.1 GCA_003644325.1 Planctomycetota bacterium | reverse complement strand
TCATAACGTTAAGGTGAAGGCCCGGGGATCCGCACTCCTTTGAGTTGCGGTATATTTTTGGAACTGAACCGCAGCCACGCGTTTGTTCTCCGTCGTGTGCCCCTGTCAGACAATGCCGGGGGCGGCAATGTAGGTGTTGGAGAGTCATGGAGCAAAAGAAGATTCGCATCAGAATGGAGGCTTACGATCACGACGTGCTGGACCAGTCCGCCACGGAGATCGTGAATACCGCCCAGCGCACGGGCGCGCGCGTTCACGGGCCGGTGCCGTTGCCCACGAGGATCGAGCGGTACACCGTGCTGCGTTCGCCGCACGTGGACAAAAAGTCGCGCGAACAGTTCGAGATTCGCACTCACAAGCGCATCATCGACATCAGCGACCCCACGCCGAAGACCATCGACGAACTGGGCAAACTGAACATGCCCGCCGGCGTCTACATCCGGATAAAGGCGTAGAGCCTGCGGCTCCGAAGGACGTGAGGACGGCGTTTCACGATGACCGGTCTCCGCGAGTAGGGAAAATGATAGACAGCTTGATAGGCAAGAAAATCAGCATGACACAGGTCTTCACCGAAGAGGGCAAACTGGTGCCCGTAACGGTGGTGCAGACGGGCCCCTGCTCCGTCATTCAGGTAAAGACCGTTCAGTCGGACAAGTACCGGGCGGTGCAACTGGGCTTTGAGGAAAAGGGCAAGAACGTGAGCAAACCCCTGAAGGGGCACTTTGAGAAACATGGCGTGAAGCCCTGCCGCGTGCTGCGCGAGGTCAGGCTGAGAGGCGAGTCCGACCTGAAGCCCGGTGATGTCGTCGGCGTGGACATCTTTGAAGACACAAAACTTGTGCACGTGACCGGCATTACCAAAGGCAAGGGTTTCCAGGGGACGATCAAGCGCCACGGATTCACGCGCGGGCCGGCGGGCCACGGCTCCAAAAACGTCCGCGCGCCCGGCTCCATCGGCCAGAGCGCCTGGCCCTCGCGGGTTTTCAAGGGAATGCGCATGGCCGGACACATGGGCCATGCCCGCCGCACCGTCAGGAATATCGAGATTGTAAAGGTCGACAAGGAGAGCAACCTTCTTCTTCTGAAAGGTTCCGTCCCCGGCCCTGACGGCGGACATTTAATTATCAGAAAAGCGGCCACCAGGAAGAAAGCCGAGGCAAAATGATAGAAGTGCCGTATTACAACAAGGAGGGCGAGACCGAAGAGCCGTTGAAGTTCGACGAGACGGTGTTCGGGCGGAAAGTGCGCAGGCGGCTGCTGCGC
Organism: Planctomycetota bacterium; assembly: GCA_003644325.1. GTDB lineage: Bacteria > Planctomycetota > B129-G9 > B129-G9 > B129-G9 > B129-G9. The sequence continues at coordinate 10,880 of QNCA01000013.1, read as the reverse complement.
GATGCCGTGCTGATGTACGAGGCCAACCGTCGCCAGGGCAACGCCCACACCAAGACGCGCGCGCAGATAAGCGGCACGGGGAAAAAGCCTTTCCGGCAGAAGGGCACGGGCCGCGCCCGGCAGGGCACGAGGCGTTCGCCGCACCATCGCGGGGGCGGTGTCGCGTGGGGCCCGAAAAGGCGCGATTTCTCCTATGCCATCCCGGCCCGCGCCAGGCACGAAGCGCTCAAGTCCGCCCTGTTGTCCAAATTGCTCGACGGCCAGACCGTGGTCATCGAGGGTCTCTCGGCGGACGAGCCGAAGACCTCGAAGGTTGCGGGCCTTCTCGAAAAAATAGAAATCAGCGGCTCGTGCCTGGTCGGCGTCAAGGGCTATGACGTCAACCTGGTGAAGTCCTTCCGAAACATTCAGCGTGTGAGACTGGAGGATGTGCGGAACTTCAATGCTTGTGAGGTCCTGAAAAGAAAAACACTCCTGCTGACACGCGAGGCGCTGGATGCGCTGAGCGAGCAAGCCCGCCGGAAAGGCGGGCAGGCGGCGGGTCCAGCCTGAATCGCGGGGCATGGCGCGTAGATTCGGGCCCCGGCGGCCTGTTTTGTGAGAGAATCCAAGGCATGAAGAGCAATTACGAAGTCATCGTGAAACCCGTGATAACGGAGAAGAGTTACGACTTGAGCGAGAAGTCCAACTCTTACACGTTCAGGGTGCACTCGCGTGCCAACAAGGTGCAGATAAAACAGGCGATAGAGGCGATCTTCAAGAGCAAGCGGGCCAAGGTCCTGAAGATATCGACCATTAACGTAAAGGGTCGCAGACGCGGGCGCGTCAAGGGCCGGCGTGGAACGGCCGCCGGCTGGAAGAAAGCCATAGTCACCCTGGACCGGGAGTGTAAACTGGATATTTATTAAAAGTCGGTAGTCAGTAATCAAGAGAAAAGGGCAAGAAGCAAGGGCAAGGGATGACGGTTCAGGTTTCAGGTCTTCAGTCTCCGATTTAACAAAGATATGGCAAAGCAATATAAACCTACATCCCCCGCGAGACGTCACGGCCAAGTGGCGGACTTCAGCGACCTGAAGGCCGGGAAGCCCGTAAAGGGTCTTGTGAAGCGGCTGAAAAAGACGGGCGGGCGCAACTCCGGCGGGCGGATAACCGCGCGCCACAGGGGCGGCGGGAGCCGGTGTCTGTACCGCATGGTTGATTTCAAGAGGGACAAGGACGACGTACCGGCGCGCGTGGCCGCGATAGAGTACGACCCCGGGCGCTCGGCGCGCATAGCGTTGCTGCACTACCACGACGGAGAGAAACGCTACATACTGGCCCCCGTGGGTCTGCGGCCGGGCATGGAGGTGATAAGCGGCGAGAAGGTGGAGCCGAAGCCCGGCAACGCCATGCCGCTGGCGTCGATACCGCTGGGTCTGATAATACATAACGTGGAGTTGCAGCCGGGCCGCGGGGCGCAGTTGGGCCGCAGCGCCGGCGCAGCGATACGATTGAGTTCGCGCGAGGGCAAATATGCCCACCTTATAGTGCCCTCTGGGGAGATCAGAAAGGTGAATGTGAAATGCCGCGCAACGATCGGCCAGGTGGGAAACACGGACCACATGAACATATCGTTGGGCAAGGCCGGGCGCAACCGGTTGAAAGGCCGGCGACCGCACGTGCGGGGCAGCGCAATGAGCCCCTACTGCCACCCGCTGGGCGGCGGCGAGGGCCGGACCGGAGCGGGGCGGCCGCCTTGCTCGCCGACGGGAAAACTCTCCAAGGGAGGCAAAACCCGAAACCCGCGCAAGACATCCGACAAGTATATTATCCGACGCAGAAAGAAAAAGTAACCGGAGGAATTGATGGGCCGTTCGCTGAAAAAGGGTCCTTTTGTCGACGCCAAACTCTTGCGCAAGGTTGAAAAGGCCGATGCGGCCGGCAGCCGTCAGCCTATCCAGACCTGGTCGCGGCGGTCGACGATAGTGCCGGAGTTCGTCTCGCACACATTCATGGTGCATGACGGCCACAAGTTCATCAAGGTATTCGTAACAGAAGACATGGTGGGACACAAACTCGGCGAGTTCGCCCCCACCCGCATTTTCAGAGGACATTCAGGCAGAAAAGGGAAGAAGTAGCCATGGATTTCCGCGTTAAACTCAGCAAGGCGCCGTTTTCATCTCGAAAGGCCAAGTACGTCCTTGACCTCATCAGGGGCATGAACGTCAACAGGGCCTTGGAGACGCTGGAGTTCTGCCGGAGGCGACCGGCACACGCGATACGGAAACTCATCCGCTCCTGTCTGGCCAACGTGGACTACCTCAACGAGCAGGACAGTCGCAAGGGTATGGAAGAAATAGATGCGGATTCCCTGGTGATAACCGAGGCGCGCGCGGACGAGGGGCCGCTGGTAGGCTATGCCAGGCGGTGGGTGCCGCGGGCCAGGGGCATGTCCTTTCCGCTGAATCTCAGGACCTGCCACATAAAGTTGATACTCTCTGCGCCCGAGGAGGCGGAAGAAGAGGAGATGGAAGAAGAGATTGAAGAAAAAGCGGAAGCCGGGAAGGGAACCGTTGAGGAAAAGGGTGACGAAAGGGGCGAGGAAGAAAAGACCAATATCGAGGAAGAGACCGGGTCGCATGAAGCGCCGTCCGGTGAAGACGACGAAGAAGCGCAACCCGGCGAAACCAAAGGCGAGGACGACTAATGGGCCAGAAAGTCAATCCCCTGGGTTTTCGTATAGGGATTACCGAACCGTGGCGTTCACGCTGGTATGCCGGCAAGCAGGAATACAGCGGGTGGCTTATTGAGGATCAGAAGATTCGTAAGTACGTCAAGGAGAACTTCTTCTTCGCCGGAATCGCCTCTATCGAGATTGAGCGTCCGGGCGAAGGACTGGTGGTGGGGATGAAATGTGCCAGGCCGGGAGTGATAATCGGCCGCAAGGGCGTCAAGGTGGACGAGGCCCGCGACGACCTTGAAAAACTGACCGGACGCGCGGTTGACCTGAGAATAAGCGAGGTGCCGCGCTCCGAACTGGAGGCGCAGCTGGTCGCCGAAGGCATGGCGGAGCAGTTGAAGAAGAGGGCTGCGTTTCGCAGAACGATGAGGCGTGCCATCACCGCCACGATGGCGGCGGGTGCACAGGGGATTAAGATGAGGCTGGCGGGACGCCTGGGCGGGTCCGAGATGGGCCGCACGGAAACGCTAAGCGAGGGAAAGGTCCCCCTGCACACGCTTCGCGCGGACATCAGTTACGGACTGGCCGAGGCAAAAACCACCTACGGCGTGATCGGCGTGAAGGTGTGGATATACAGAGGCAACTACGACAGGGAGGGCATGCCGAATGCCTTTGATGCCCAAAAGGGTAAAGTACCGAAAGTCCCAGCGCGGAAGAATAAGAGGCAAAGCCACGCAAGGTAACACCGTGGCCTTTGGGGAGTACGGCTTGCAGGCGCTTGAGCCGGCCATGATAACCGCCCGGCAGATAGAAGCCGGCCGCGTGGCCATGAGCCACTTCCTGGCGCACACGGGCAAGATCTATATCAGGATCTTCCCCCACAAGGCGATGACATCCATCCCGGCCGAAACCCGCATGGGCAAGGGCAAGGGCGACATCGACTACTGGTGCGCCCGCGTCAAGCCGGGTACGGTGATGTACGAAATCGGCGGCATCCCGGAGGAAATCGCCCAGCAGGCGCTGGCGCGATGCGCCTACAAGATGCCGATAAAATGCAGGATGGTTTCGAGGGTGCATAAGATATGAAGGCACGCGACCTCCGGAAAAAATCCCTGGTCGAACTGAAAGAAGACCTGGCCAACCTCCAGGAAGATTTTTTCAATCAGCAGTTCAGGCTGGGCATAGACGAGGCGGTAAAAATCGGCCGACTGCGCGCCGTGCGAAAAGACATCGCCCGCCTGAAGACCGTCATACGCGCCAAGGAACTCGCGGGCGGCGCGCCGGGCGTACCCGAAAAAGTAAGCGAGGCTGAGAATGGCTGAGCGCGCTCAAAGAAAATCACTTGTCGGAACGGTTACTTCCGACAAGATGCAGAAGACCATTACCGTCTCGGTGGAGCGGCTGGAGAAGCACCCCCTCTACGGCAAGTACGTCCGGCGGCGCACCATGTGCAAGGCGCACGACGAGAACAACGAGGCCCGCATCGGTGACAGGGTCGAGATCATGGCCACCCGCCCCCTGAGCAAGACCAAGCAATGGCGGCTGGTCAGGGTGCTCGAACGGGGCGGCACACAGCGGTAGGCCGACAGAGGAGCCCGGCCCGCGGGGATGAACGAAGGCAAGACGACATGATTCAGATGCAGACAAGATTGCAGGTGGCGGATAACACGGGCGCCAAGAACCTTATGTGTATAAAGGTCCTGGGCGGCACGCGCCGCCGCTATGCTCACGTGGGCGATGTGATAGTGGCCTCCGTCAAGCGGGCCGACCCCAACTCCGGCGTGAAGACGGGCGAGATAGTGCGGTGCGTGGTAGTGCGTACAAAGTATAAAGTTCGCCGGGATGACGGCTCGTACGTGCGGTTTGACTCCAACGCCGCGGTAATCGTTGACAAGGACGGTAACCCCCGCGGCACGCGCATATTCGGCGCCGTCGCGCGGGAATTGCGTCAGAAGAACTTCATGAAAATCGTTTCCCTTGCTCCGGCGGTGGTGTGATGGCCTCGGCAAAAAGCAGAAAGAAAAGACCCAAGTGCCGCATAAAGAGAGGCGACATAGTCCGGGTGATCGCCGGCAAGGACGCCTTGTCCGGCAAGGAGGGCAAGGTCCTGCGGGTCTTTCCGGCCGAGGGACGGCTTATCGTCGAAGGAGCGAACTATTCCTACAAGCACCTTCGTAAAAGCCAGGATCATCCCAAGGGCGGGCGTATAGAGAGAGAAGCGCCCATCGACATATCAAACGTGATGCTGGTATGTCCCTCCTGCGAGAGGGCGACGCGCGTGCGCGTCAGCCGGGAAAAGGACGGCAAAGTGGAGCGCATCTGCAAAAAATGCAACAAGGCTTTCTGAAGCGAGTCCCATGGCGGAAACTGAAACCTACGAACCCCGACTCATGGCGCGATACAAGGAAGAGATCGTGCCCCGGATGATGGAGCGGTTCAAGTACAAGAACCCCATAGCCGTGCCGCGGCTGGAGAAGATAGTGGTCAGCATCGGCGTGGGCAGCCGCGCAAAGGAGTCCCCCAAGCGGCTGGAGGGGGCGCTGGAGGAAATGGCGCTCATAACGGGCCAGAGGCCGGTTATGACCCGGGCCAAGATGTCGGTCTCCAACTTCCGCGTGCGCCAGGGCGACCCCGTGGGGGGCATGGTAACGCTGCGCAAAAAGAGAATGTACGAATTCCTCGACAGGCTCATCAGCATCGCGATACCGCGTATCCGCGACTTCAGGGGACTCAGCCGGAAATCGTTCGACGGTCGCGGCAATTACGCGCTGGGCCTGAGCGAGCAGATAGTCTTCCCGGAAATAAATGTGGACAAGGTCGAAAATGTTCAGGGCATGAACATAGTGATAGTGACCACGGCGCGTACCGACGAGGAAGCGTTGGAGTTGCTCGCGCTGCTCGGCATGCCCTTCGTGAGGCTGTAGCGACGTCGGACCGAAGACCGAAGCGACTTTGGAGTTTTCTTTTGGCCAGGAAGAGCCTGATAGCCAAGCAAAAGCGAGAGTCGAAGTTCAGCGTGCGCCGGTATAACCGGTGTATGTTGTGCGGACGCCCCCGCGCCTACTACCGCAAGTTCGGCGTATGCCGTTGCTGCCTGAGGAAACTCGCCCACCGGGGCGAGATTCCGGGCATGAAGAAGGCCAGCTGGTAGGAAAGGTCGGCGGTACCGTTAGACTCTGGAGAGGCGGGCAAAGAGATATGAGTCATAGCGATCCAATTGCGGATATGCTGACGCGCATTCGAAACGCCAACGCCATCGGGCGCGGCGAGGTCGACGTGCGCAATTCCAAGATAAATCGCGGCATACTGAAGGTACTCAAGCGGGAAGGATTCATACGCGATTATGAACTTCTGGAAACCGACGTACAGGGCACACTGCGGGTGTCGCTGAAGTACGACCCGGACGGCAAGGTTATAATCAACAAAATCATCCGGCAGAGCACGCCCGGCAGGCGGCTGTACAAGGGCGCGGATGATATCGAGCCGGTGCTGAACGGCAGAGGCATAGCAATAGTTTCCACATCCAGGGGTGTCATGAGCGACAGGGAATGCCGCGAGGCACACCTCGGTGGGGAGATTCTTTGTACCGTATGGTAACGTAGTAGTGAGGAGCGAACATGTCACGTGTTGGTAGAAAGCCTGTAGCGCTTGTCGAGGGGGTGACGGCCGAAGTCTCCGAGGGCCTCGTCAAAATTACCGGTCCCAAAGGGACGCTGGAGTTTCGCCTGCCTCCCGGCATCAAGGTGACGAAGGGTGAGCGCGAACTGGTCGTCGAACGCGAAAGCGATGAGCCCAAACAGCGCTCCCTGCACGGGATGAGCCGCAGTCTCATAGCAAACATGGTCGAGGGCGTCAGCAAGGGCTTTGAGAGAAGACTTTCGATAAACGGCGTGGGCTACAACGCCAAACTGGAAGGGAAACAGTTGATACTGAACCTCGGCTTTGCGGACCCGGTCGTCGTAAACATACCGGAACACATCGAGGTCGAAGTGCCCAACCCCACCCTGATATCGCTGAAGGGCATAGACAAGCAAAAGGTCGGCCAGTTTGCCGCGGCCATCCGGGCCATTAAACCGCCGGAGCCATACAACGCCAAGGGAATCTCCTACGAGGGAGAGATAATCCGAAGAAAGGCCGGCAAAACATTCGGCGGCGGCGCGGATTAATAAAGAGGTCCCAGAAGTGAAAGCCCAAAAACTCATACAACGCAGGAGGCTCCGCAGACGCCGGCACGTCAGGAGGAAGGTAATCGGCACCGAGAGCCGACCGCGCCTGACGGTCTTCCGGAGCGGGCGTCACATATACTGCCAGATGATCAATGACCACGAGGGCCGTACCCTGGTCAGCGCATCCAGCACGGAGAAGGAGTTCAGGACAGTCAGGCAGAACTGCGCCACCGCGGAAGCGGCCGCGGAAATCGGCAAGTTAGTCGCGTCCAGGGCGCTCAAGAAGGGCATCAGCGCCGCCGTGTTTGACAGGGGACCGTACAAATATCACGGCCGCGTAAAGGCCCTGGCGGAAGGGGCCAGAGAGGCCGGTCTCAAGTTCTGACCCAGGCGGGCCGGCGCATAACTCCTGATTGCTTGCCCGCAAATTTGGCGCACATCCGTAACGGCGTATGGGCTGTTGCATCGATAAGTTGCCGCTGGGCGCCTCGCAGATAGCAAGGAGAGTATCTTGTCTGAAGAAACCGTACAGGAACCCGAGTTCGAGGAAGTGGTCGTCAAGATAAACCGCACCGCCAAGGTGGTCAAGGGCGGCAGGCGGTTCTCCTTCAGCGCACTCGTGGTATTGGGCAATCGCGACGGAAAGGTGGGATATGGCTTCGGCAAGGCCAACGATGTGCCCAGTTCGGTCGAAAAGGCGGTCAAAGACGCCGGCAAGAACCTGGTAGATGTCGCGCGGAAGGGCAGCACCATACCGCACAAGATCATCGGGCGCTTCGGCGCGGCCAGGGTCATCCTGCTGCCCGCAGCGGAGGGAACCGGCGTCATAGCGGGCGCCGCGGTCAGAGCGCCGGTTGAACTGGCGGGAATACGCGACATCCTCACGAAATCATTCGGCACAAACAACCCGGTCAACCTGGTCAAGGCCACGATAGACGGCCTGCGGCGGGGGAAGACCATCGAAGAAGTGGAACAGTTGCGCGGGGTTAAAATACAATGAGGCTCCACGAGGCAGTCAGAGATACGGTCGGCCGCAAGAAAAAGATGCGGGTGGGCCGGGGCGAAGGTTCGGGCAAGGGCAAGACATGCGGCCGCGGGCACAAAGGCGCGAAGTCCCGCAGCGGCTATTCCCGCAAACTCCGCTACGAGGGCGGCCAGACTCCCTTGCAGCGCCGCGTGCCCAAGGTCGGCTTCAAAAACTTCGCGAGGAAGACCTATGCCGTCATCAACGTCGGAGACCTCAACCGGTTCGACGACGGCGCCGAGGTGACGCCCGAGATGCTCAAGGAACGCAAGATAGTGAAGCGCCTCAACGACGGGCTGAAAATACTCGGCGAAGGTTCGCTCGAGAGACGCCTCACGGTCAGGGCGCATAAATTCAGCAAGAGCGCGATCGAGAAGATAGCCGCTGCAGGTGGGGAGGCGAAGGTTCTGTAGTGTGGTCCTCAATAGAAAACCTGTTTAAGATACCCGAACTCAAGAAGCGGATTATGGTGACGCTCGGGCTGCTGGCCCTTTACAGGGTCGGCTTCTCCATACCAATCCCGGGCGTACGGCTGCAGGAGTTTCTTGATCTGCGCGGGGCGACGGACCTGGCCACCGGCGGCATACTGGGTTTCGTGCAGCAGATTGGCGCCATCACGGGCGGCGACTGGTTGGGAGGCTCGCTCTTTTCGCTGGGTATAATGCCCTACATAAGCGCCTCGATTATTTTTTCCCTGCTGCAGAAGATAGTTCCCTCCCTGGAGCAAATGGCCAAGGAGGGCGAAGCCGGACAGCAGAAACTCAACCAGTATTCGCGCTACCTGACCGTAGCACTGTGCCTGGTGCAGTCGATATTCATCTATAAGACCCTGCCGCGAGGCCCGGGCGCACTATTGCCGGCGGATGCGTGGGGGATGTCGGTCTTCCTCACGCTGTTCATCAGCCTGACCGGGGGCACAATCCTTATCATGTGGCTCGGCGAGAGGATAACGGAATACGGCATAGGCAACGGCATATCCATGATAATCATGGCGGGCATAATCGCCCGCATGCCGAGGGCGGCCGGCAACATACTGTCCCATTACTTCATCAACCCCGAGCCGACCTCCGGCAGGACCCCGGAGATGGGCGTGCTGCTGACCGGCGGATTGATTCTCGGGTACGTGCTCATGGTCATGGCCGTCGTGTTCATAACGCAGGGCACGCGGAAGATAGCGATACAGCAGGCCAAGCACGTGCGCGGCTCGCGGGTCTATGGCGGCCAGCGCTCCTACTTGGGACTGCGCGTGAACCAGGCCGGCGTGATGCCCGTGATATTCGCCTCGCCGGTCATGGGACTGGTCGGCGGCGTTCTGGCCGACTCGATAATCAGGGCGCTTATCGGACACCATGGATTGCACGTCGATGTGCTGAATTTGATATTCGGCAACTTGAAGCCCGGGGCGGTCTTCTACGTGATGGTCGAGGCCGGTCTGATATTCTTCTTCTCCTACTTCTGGACGGCGCTCTATTTCAACCCTGCGGAGACCGCGAAGAACATAAAGGAATACGGCAGTTTCATACCGGGCATACGTCCCGGCAAGAACACGTCGGACTACCTGGAGAAGATAATGAACCGCGTGACGCTCGGAGGCGCGGCGTTCCTCACGGTAATTGCGATTCTGCCCATGATGCTGAGCATGGTGCTCAAGGTCGATTATATCGTCGTCACGTTCCTGGGCGGCACGGGCATACTGATAGTGGTCGGCGTGGCGCTGGACATCGTGCAGAAACTGGAGGCACACCTGGTCATGCGCCACTACGACGGGTTCCTGGGCGCGGGCAGACGCCGTATCAAGGGGAGGCGAAGATGAAGGTAGTATTCCTCGGACCGCCGGGCGCGGGGAAAGGCACTCAGGCGGTGAGGCTTTGCAGGGAAGAAGGCATCACGCACATGTCCACCGGGGAGATGCTGCGCGAGGCGGTGAAGGCCGGCAGCGAGGTCGGCCTGAAGGCCAAATCATACATGGACAGCGGCGCGCTGGTGCCGGACGAAGTGGTCATAGAGATAATAGAAGAAAAATTGAATCAGACAGGCTGGGAGGAGTCCTGCCTGTTCGACGGTTTCCCGCGGACCGTGGCCCAGGCCAGGGCGCTGGAGGAAATGCTGAAATCTCACGGGTCCGCCCTGGACCACGTGATATACCTCGAGACTTCGCCGGAGGTGGCGGTCGAGAGGCTGGGCGGACGGCTGACCTGCCGCAACTGCGGCGCGAATTTTCACATAAGGAACATGCCCCCCCGGCGCGCCGGGGTGTGCGACGAATGCGGCGGCGAGCTGTGCCAGCGCGACGACGACCGCCCCGAGAGCGTCCAGAACCGGCTGAAGGTGTACGAGGCGCAGACCGCCGACCTGATAAATTACTACGTGAAGAAGGGCCTGTTGCGCCGGGTTTCGGGAGACCTCCAGGCGGACCAGGTTTACACGAAGGTGCGTGAGGCACTCGGCCTCTAGCACGGTGAAGCAATGGCTATTGTGATAAAATCGGGGCGGGAAATAGAACTGATGCGGCGGGCCGGGCGCGTCGTGGCCGAAGCGCTGGACCTGGCCGGGCGGCTGGTCAAGCCCGGCATCACGACGGAAGCGATAGACAGGGCGGTCGGCGATTTGATAATATCGCGGGACTGCAAAATCGCCTTCAAGGGGTTGTACGGTTTTCCTGCGAATTCATGCATCTCGATAAACGAACAAGTGGTGCACGGGATACCGGGCAAGCGGCGGCTGAAGGAAGGCGATATCGTCAGCGTGGACGTAGGCACGCGCTACAAAAACTATCACGGCGACGGGGCGCGCACCTTTCCGGTGGGGCAGGTAAGCGAAGAAGACGAGAAGTTGATGCGCGTCTGCCGAGAGTCGCTTGAGCGAGGCATAGGCGTCATCAGGGCCGGGGTACCGCTGACCGAGGTCTCCGCCGCCATACAGCGGCATGTAGAGGGCAACGGCTTCTCGGTGGTGCGCAAGTACGTAGGACACGGGATAGGCATTGAATTTCACGAGGAGCCCCAGATACCGAATTTTGTGGAGAAAGGCG
>QNCA01000012.1 GCA_003644325.1 Planctomycetota bacterium | reverse complement strand
CGCGCCGCCGATGTCCACTCCCACCAGGTTTATGCCTTCGAGCCTTGCGATTTCCTGCATTATAGCGCCCACCGCCCCGGGCGTGGGCATTATGGGCGCGTCGGTCCAGGACATGAGTTTCTTGTAGCCCGGCGCGTTGGCCATCACGTGTTCCATGAAGAGTTCGTGGATTTCATTTCGCGCAGGCAGCAGATTTTCCCGCTCCAGTACGGGGCGGATGTTTTCGACAATGCGCAGGGCGGTCTTGCCGCCCAGGACCTCCCTGACATCCTCGCGGGCGTCTTTCGTGCCGGCGTAGACGACAGGGAGTTGGTACTGCATGCCCAGGCGGGCCTTGGGGTTTGCCGCTCTGATGAGTTCGGCCAGTTCCACGACCTTTGACTTGCTCTGCTCGGTGCCGTTGTCAACGGCCCCCGCCAGCAGAATCATGTCGGGCCGCAACTGGCGTATGCGTTCGATCTTCTCGTGCGGCAGCCTGCCGTCGTTCGTGGCGACGGCGTCCATCACGATGGCCCCCGCCCCGAGCGCGGCGCGCTTGGCGCTCTCCGCGGTCATGCTCAGCACCAGCCCGCCCACCATCATTTGCAGGCCGCCCCCGGCGCTGCTGGTGGATACGTACACGTCGGCGCCGGTCTTCTCGTCACGACGGGGGGTGATGATACGGTTGTCCTCGATGAACTTTTTCCCCGTCAGGTCTTCCACCTCTTCTATGGCGTTAAGCACGCCCTTGGTCACGTCCTCGAACGGCGCCTCGACGGTGGTCGGCGCCTCACCGCGAACTATCAGGCGATACTCATCGCCCTTTTTCTCTATCAGAATGGCCTTCGTGGTCGTGCTGCCGCAGTCCGTCGCAAGTATGGTGCGTATTTCCCGCCTGGTTTCCGACATTTGCCGCTCCGTTTGTTTGTTTTCTCGCCGCTCTGTTACACTGTTAAGATTAGAGATGGGGTTCGTACGCTCGGGATCGACGTATCAGGCCCCGCCCTTTTTGGCGGCCTTTTTCATCTTTCGCATCAGTTTGCGCTGCCGCTTCATGGCGCGCCGTTGAGCCTTGAGTTCCTTTTCCTTCTTCTGCTGTTCGGCGTCCCGGCTCTCAATCTCCCGAAGCAGCAACTCCACGTTGTTCCGGTCCTCCATCAAACTGACGAAGGCGCTTATCGAGACGGGATCGAACAGGACCTCCAACGCCGGCGCAAAGAAGACCACGACCTGGCTGCCGACATAACTGAGCGGTTTCACGCTCTCCAGGCACAGGATCGCCGGAGTCGTCATGCCCCTGCGCACCGTCCAGTCGGCCACCCGGTCAATTATACCCCTCTGGCGCGGGGTCAATTTCTGCCCCAGTATCTTTTCACTCAGCAGCGGCTGATTCAGATTTAACATCGCGCAGTCTCCGGCGCAGGTAGGCGAGTATCTCTTCTTTGCGGCCGTTGTCAAACATGAGGAACAGGGAGCGGAAAACCGCCCTCCGTGTCGGCACTTCGTAAGGCGACAACAGCGCGCCCGCATCATCGTAGTTGAACGAGCGGAATCTCTCCCAGTCCGCCTCCAGGGAGTGAAAAACCCGCCTTATTTCTATCAAGTCTTTTGACAGGACGTACGTTGTAGGCAGAAAGAACTTATGCATGGCCAGAAACATAATGACCGCCGCGCCCGCTCCGAACATCGCGGCCGTATGCGCGCCCAGGTCCCACGATACCCACAACGCCAGCCCGCCCATACCCAGCACGGCAGCGATGGCGACGGCGCTCTTGGTCCCGTTCTCCGCGAACGGATGCACCCGCCAGGTCAGCCTTCCTGGCGGCGCCTCCGCCCTTGCGGCGTTTTTCGCGGCCTTCCGTCGTCGTCTGCTCTTCCTGCTCATGGGAACGTTGCCCTTCAATTGCGGCGGCGGCCGCCTTCCTTACTCCGCCGCCGGGCCTGTTTCTCCGGCCTTTTCCGCGGGGCGGGTTTCAACTATCATCCACTCGCCGAAGCATCGGTTAATCAACTTCATGATGTCTTCGCGCGACACCTTTGCCAGCCTCGTGGGATACTCGGCCATATAGTCGAAGCCGATACCGTACAACTCGTTGAGCGCGGCGATACCGGCCTGGTCGGCGTTTGTCTGTGAGCCTAGTTCAACGTAGGATACCGCACGGCGTTTCGCGTTCTCCAGTTCCTCGTCCGTAAATTCGCCTTTTTTCATCTTTTCAATTTCCGAGCGAATTTCGCGTATCACGGCGTCATACTTGTCGGGCGTCGTCTGGGCAAGTATCTGGAACGTGCCGGTATTAAACCCGGGCGAGTTGTATGCCCAGACGAGATACACGTAATCATTGCGGCCGCGCAAGGCCTCGTGCAGCCTGCTGTCGAACATCAATTTCAGAACGGTCATATCCGGCCCGGATTCGTCTCCTATCGGCAGGCCGTTCGTCGCCAGGATTACGCTTATCGATTTACGCTTCACGGGAATTACCACCGGAGACTCGACACCCTTCGCGCCCTTTCCGATAGGCGGCGGAGGGGCTATGGCCTTGTGGTTGACAGCGCCTTCGGACATTGCACCGAATTTCTGCGCTACCAGGGCCTTCGTCTCTTCGATATCAATGTCGCCGAATATCGCAAGGACCGTGTTGCTTCCCACGAAGTACTTTTCATGGAAATCTTTCAGGTCCTTCGACGATATTTTCCCCACGCTTTCCTTATTTCCAAGCCGGTGATTTGCATAAGGATGACCGCCGAACCTGGTTTTGCGGAAATTATAACGAATTTCCTCTATCCAGTTATTGGACAAGTTGTCAATTTCGAACAGAATATTTTTCCGGACTCGCTCCACCTCTTTTTTATCGAAGGCGGGCCGCAACAGAACGTCGGCGAAAAGGTCCAGCCCCGGTTCAAGGTCCTTGCGCAGGACGGTCATTTCCATGCCGAATGTATTATTGCCGGAAACAGGTTTCATCTCTCCGCCCATCGATTCCAGCGTGTTTGTAATCTCTTCAGCATTTTTACCGGAGGTGCCGCGCATGAGCATGTTCGCCATGAAGTTGCTCAGGCCGGGCTTGTCGCCGTCGAACAGCACGCCGCCGCGGCTGTATGTCTGCATGGATACCAGCGGCAGTTCCGGGTTGCGCTTGAGCAGGACGGTCAGGCCGTTCTTCAGCGTATATTTGATTATGCCGCTTTCCTTCTTTTTTACATCAAGCGGCGGCAGTTCATTCTTCGGGCCGGTCACGGTCTTCGGTTTGAGCACTACGGTTGTCAGGTTGTCTTCGTTCAGGTATTTACGGGCCATATCGCGGACCATTTCCGGCGTGACACCGTCCATGGCCTTCAAGTACTTGCTGTCAAACAACGGGTCGCCGGTTGAACGAACGTCGCCGGCGATGCTCTGCACCTCTTTCTCGGCGGTCTGGCGGTACATCAGGCGCATGGCCCGGAGGTATGTCCGCACGCGGTCCAGTTCTTCCTGCTTTACAAGGTTCTTTTTCAGGTCTTCTATAACATCCATGACTTCTTTTTGGGCCGCGTCCAGGTTCTCAACCTTCAGCGTGGCATAGACGGTCAGATGGCCGTGAACGTATTCGGGTGTCCAGTTGCCGGACCCGATGTTCTCGACCAACTGTTTTTCCTCCACCAGGCGTCGATACAAACGGCTGCTCTTGCCGGCGCCGAGAATAGCCGAGAGTATATCGGTCTTTACCATATCCGGATGGAACAGGTCGGTCGTGCGAAACCCCATCCTGAGCATGGCCATCTTGATGGCCGCTTCGCCTTCGGCGTATCTCTTGCCGATTTTCTTCGGCTCCCCGGCCAGTACGACTTTCTTGAGCGGCCTGTCTTCGAGGCGTCCAAAGAACTTGGCCGCCTTCTCAAGCGCTTTTTTCGCATCGACGTCGCCGCCTATCGCGAGGACCATGTTGCGCGGGACGTATCGGCGATTGTAATACTTTATAATGTCTTCACGGTTCAGCCGCAGGAACTTTTCGCGATAGCCGATAGTGGGATAGCGGATGGGGTGAACGTCGTAGGCCGTATCGAGGAAGAGTTTCCACATTATCCTGTTCGGTTCCTCTTCGTCCTTTGCGATTTCCTTCAGTATTACGCCGAATTCCCGCTCCAGTTCCTTTTTATCAAAAGTACAATACCCCATGTAGTCGGAGATAACATCGAGCGCCTGGTCTAGGTAACGCGCCGTGGTGGTCATGTGATAGGCCGTGCAGTAAGACGTCGTATAGGCGTTGCTGGCGGCGCCGATGGATTGGAGCAACTTTTTAGTTTCTTCCTCGGTGCGATGGATGGTTGTGCCGCCGGACATGACGTGCTCGATGATGTGCGACATTCCGTAGCCAAGGTATTCCTCTTCGTGCATCGAGCCGGTCTTTACAACCAGGTAGACGTGTACGACCGGCGCCACGTGGTTTTCCTTCACCACTACCCGCAGGCCGTTCTCCAGGGTACGCAGGTAAAGGCCCCTGCTTTCATCCGCATATTCGCCGACAGGTTTGACGTTGATGACGGCGGGGTCGCCGGCCTTGCAGGATGCGAGTGAAGCCGCCGTCGCGATCACAAGCAACATTATTATTATTCTTGTTTTCATTTTTTAGATCCGATGAGCAAAAAGTAACGATTAAGGATTACGATATTCTCGCGACGGCGCTGATTTCAACGCGCCCGCCCTTCGGGAGCGCGGCGACCTGCACGCATTCGCGCGCGGGGGGCGCGTCCTTGAAGTTTTCCTTGTACACTTCGTTCACCGCGGCGAAGTCGGCCATGTCCGCCAGGTACACTCTTGTAGCCACGATGGATTGCAGGCTGCCGCCGGCGGCTTCGAGCACGGCCTTCAGGTTTCGGAATATCTGCTCCGTTTCAGCCGGTGTGCCGCCCTCTACGAACTCCCCGCTCTCGGGGTTGATGCCCAGTTGGCCGGACAGGTAAAGCCATCCGTCAACCAGAATCGCCTGTGAGTAAGGCCCCACCGCCGCGGGGGCTTTGTCTGTCGATATCGTTTTGTGATTCATTTTTCAACCCTGTTATTGCCGCTGGCGAAACTATCCGCCTCTCGTGAAATTCTCATGCCAAAAAGTCAAGACGCCCCCACTGAATTCTCGGGCGTCGAGTAGTATGTTCCGTTCTAACGATTCCTTCGCGGAGCGAGTTTCGCTCGCATCTTTTCGTTTACCTCCTGCGGCACGAAGGCGCTGCCGTCTCCGCCGGCGCTGACGATGTCCTTGACGATGCTGGAGGAGATAAAGGAAAATTCTTCGCCGGGGATGACAAATATCGTTTCAATGTCCTTTGCCATGGAACGATTGCTCAGCGCTATCTGGTACTCGTACTCGAAGTCGGTAACGGTTCGTATGCCGCGCAGGAGGATGTTGCCCCCCTTTCGCCTGACGAAATCCACGGTCAGGCCGTCAAAACTTTCCACTTTCACATTGGGAATGTCCTTGATTGCGTGTTGTATCATTTCAACGCGCTCTTCGAGCGTGAACAAAGTCTCCTTCATGCCGCCGCGCGCGACGCCGACGATAAGTTTCGCGAACAACTTCGCTCCGCGGCAAATCAGGTTCAAGTGGCCGTAGGTCACCGGGTCAAATGTGCCCGGATAGACCGCCACGGTCGATACCTTTTTGTGTTCTTCCGCCATTCCGGACTCCGCCCCGGCCCTATCTTCCGACGCTCCTGTAATTGAACCCCATTTCTATCATTTTCTTGGGGTCAAAGATATTGCGCCCGTCCACGATGGTCGGGTGATTCATCAGTTGCTTTATCTTTGTCAGGTCCATCTCCTTGAATTCATTCCACTCTGTCGCGATGACAAGGCAGTCCGCGTCCTTCGCCGCCCCATAGGGGTCCTGGCAGTACTCGACCTTGTCGAGCACACTCTTGGCGTTGTTCATCGCCTTCGGGTCATACGCCTTTATTGCCGCGCCTCGCTTTTGCAGTTCTTCAATTATGGTGATGGCCGGCGCCTCGCGCATGTCGTCGGTGTTGGGCTTGAACGCCAGTCCCAGTATGCCGATTGTCTTTCCTTTAAGTATCCAGATTTCTTCTTCTATCTTCTTAATTAGTTTTGTACGCTGTTCCCTGTTGATTTGTTGGACTTGGCGCAGCATTGGGAATTCGTAGCCCAACTCCTGTGATATGCGCGCGAAGGCGTCTATGTCCTTCGGGAAACAGGACCCGCCATAGCCCAGGCCGGCGTATAGAAACCGCCTTCCGATACGCCTGTCCAGGCCCATACCCTTGGCAACCTCCATCACGTTGGCCCCGGCCAGTTCGCAGACGTTCGCCACCGCGTTGATATAGGAAATCTTGAGCGCCAGGAACGAGTTCGCCGCGTGCTTGATTATCTCGGCGCTTTTCACGTCGGTGGTGATAATCGGCGCGTTGAAATCCTTGTACAGTTCCTCCATGACCTTGCGCGCCCGTTCGCTGGACGTGCCGACAACGATGCGGTCCGGGTTAAGGGCGTCTTCTATCGCCGAGCCTTCCTTGAGAAACTCCGGGTTGCTGACCACGTCGAATTCCACGGCCTCCTTGATGTTCCTCTCGATTGTCATTTGCACCTTCTCGCCGGTTTGGACGGGCACGGTGCTCTTCTCCACGACTATCTTGTATTCGTTCATGTGCCGCGCTATCTGCCGCGCGACCTGCTCGATGTAGGAGAGGTCGGCGCGTCCGTCCGCTCTAGGCGGAGTGCCGACGGCAATAAAGATTATCTGGGAGGATTTCACCCCTTCTGCCATGTCCGTGGAAAACCGCAACCGGCCCTCGGCTGCGTTGCTCTTCACCATTTCTTCCAGTCCCGGCTCGTAGATGGGCATTATGCCCTCCTTGAGCATCTGAATCTTGTCTTCTTCCTTGTCGATGCAAATAACGGTGTGGCCCTTGTGGGCGAAAATCGTTCCAGTAACCAAACCCACGTAGCCCGTTCCAACGATGCATATGTTCATGTCGCCTCCCGTTTTTCAGCGCGCCGGGCGCGCTATTCCCCGGACGCATTCCGCCCCATACCGGCGCCGCCTCGCGCCTGGTACTCGCGTCGTGTCTTGACGAATCTCCTGGTGGTCGCCCTCGGTGAAAACGATATTGACAGCGTGGTGTCGCGGTCGTCGCGGTCGTACTTCACGCCCACGTCCAGAACCCAGTGGTGGAAATAGCGCCGAACCACGATACTGTGTTCCAACGAGCGCGAGTTCTCGAAATCATACTCGGTCCCCATTGCGAACGCCCACTTTTCACTGGCCTCCCAGTAAAAATCCACCTCCAGCACGTTTCGCTCGCGGAAGTCCGTGACGGGTCCGTAAGGGAAGAATGTGTTGTCCCGGTCGATCTCCGCCGGGAATATGTTCATGAAGGATGCAAAGTTCGATGTGCCGTCGTTGCGCACGAAGTAGTTTCTGACCGTCAGCGAGGACCTGGGGGAGGGTGTCAGGCGGAAGCCGTAGTCATACACGTCAAAGCGGTCCGTATCCAGGTTCATCTCCCACCCGCCGAACAGCGTCAGATTTTCGTACAGGTTCCACTCCACATCGCCCTTGAAGTTGTCCGTAAACCTGAGCCCCCTGTAGTAGGCCGTATTCCTCAGCCCGGCGGGATTGACGAAGAACGCCGGGGGATCGTCGTCGCTGAAGAAGTTGAACCGCATATCAACGGTGAGGGCGTCGAATGAACGCCCCTTGCCGGGCTCGCCGCGCTTGCCCTGGAACACCTGCCTGACGCCGAAGGTGTATATCCTGCGCTTGTCCGGCAAGTCCACCGAATCCGCCTGGTAGAGGCGCAACGGGTCCCGGGTGTTTTCGAACACGTGGTAAATCTTTACATAAGGGCGTATAATGTGGCGCAGGCGCTCCTGGCCCAGGATGTTCTCGTAAATTCTTGAGAACCGTGTCGCCGCTTCCACGCCGCTGTACCCGGTAAAGCGCCCCACGCCGCCTCCATGGCTGAGCGTCGCGTCGTAGAACGTCCCGCGGAGTCCCAGGCAGGGGTTGAACTGGAATATGCCCAGGCTGAACGGCGTGGCGAATTCCGTGTTGATGTCCCCGCGTACCATCCTTTCATCGCTGATTGTATATGCCTTGTCGAAGTTGCGGCGCACGTTGGCTATCTGCGAATCGAAGGAGACATACACGAAGTCCTTCAGCATCGGCCAGGCCACGGCGCTGGCCCTCAGGCGGGGCAGGTATTCCGTGGTGGTAATAAAACTGTTTATCCGGGGCCGGGTCAGCATGCTCAGTTTGGTATGGCGGGATGTGCGCCAGATGAACAGTTGCGTGTCCTGGTCCTTGCCCTCGTCGAATTCCTCTTCATAGAACTCCATCAGGAACCCGCGGTCGCTCAATTTGCTTATCTCCAGGTTGGCCTTCCACCCGTTGCCCAGGTCCTGCTTGTGCACGACGCGAATGCGGCCGCGACTCTCCTGAGAAGGCTCCAGACGCCACGGCCCCACGCGGTCCTTGCCCGTGTCATGAATGAAATAACCCTCAATATATCCCCTGTAGTTCTTCCGGGCGTAGTCAAAATCGAACCCGACTCCCAACCCGCGCTTGCTGTACATATCCAGCCTGAGCGTCAGTTTGCTCCAGTCGTTGTCCAGCAGGCCCATCTTGTTAAGATCCCACTTGGTCAGCACGAAGGTGCCGAACTTTGAGGAGTGCCCGGTGCGGAATGACTTCAGGAAATAGCGGTTTCTGCTGGCGGCGGAAAGAAAAGGCAGGTAGAACAACGGCACGTCCCGAACTTTTGCGACCACGTTCTTCGCCACAAAACGGACGACCGACTTGCCATGTACCTAGCGGGGCACCTGTTTTCGCTTCTGTTCGATATCGACGGTTCTGGCGTCCATGTGCAACATCGGCCTGCCGTACTCATCGTTGGTAAAGCGCGCCCCCAGGAGTCTCAGGCGCGTGGTGTTCGCCTCATCGGTGGCCAGTTGGCGGATCTCATCGGCCGTCATGTAAAGATACTGGTCGCCGCGGGGCTCGTAGAACTTCACCCAGGCGTCCAGCATCACGCCCTTGTTGTTCAGGAAGTCAAAATACAGTTTCTTGCAGCAACCCCTGTTTTCGACGCCGGTCAACGCGTTCTTCTGTACGATTATCACGTCGCCCTCGGCGTAAATTTCCACCTGCTGGACCGACTTGCGCCTGCCGTCCGGCTGGAGTATCTTTCTCTGCGTTATCCAGGTGACGGCCTTCTTGGCGGTGACCGTGGTCACGTAGCCCATCTCGGCGTCCGTGTAGGTCATTGTAATGCCGTGCGGTGAGACGCGCACCACCTCGCCTTCGGCACGCCTGGGCAGGTAGAACTCGCCCGGACTGGAGGGAATATCGACGCCGGACTCCAGGGGGCGCTCGCCCTTGCCGCCGGCTGCGGGCGTATCCCCGGGCAATACGGAAGGAGTTTCCCCGGTGGACGGGGGCGGTGCCTCGTCCTCGCCCGCCCGTGCGAAAGCGTTGCCGCACCAACAAAGGCACACCAGCAAAGCGCACGGCGCCACGAGGAGGCGCCGTATGGCCCTGCCGCCTTTTGCAACGGCCTTTTTCTCTTTCTCCACGCGCGCTCCCGTGTAGTCCGGCAAATTGCAGGCACAAGACACACACGCAGCCGCGAAACACGCCGTGCCTGCAAAGGTAGTCACGACCCCTCTCATGCCGGCCAAACATTCAGTCCGGCAGTCCCTATTGCTATAACGCTGGGGCGCTTAGCAAAGGTGGAGTATTATAGCCCCGCCCAACACGCTGTCAAGCACAAAACACCGATGGGGAGCATGGAAGGGCTTGGGCAATAATTCTTGACGGCGCCGGCGCCTCGTACCCATACCCGTATGGGGCAGGCCGGCCGTACCAGCCAAGCAGGGAAAAGGCGCAGAGGCTTTACAAGGCCACGGAGAACACGGTCTCAGGCCTCAACCGGCAACCATCTCGAGGAGTTTGTCCAGAATGGCCTCCCAGCCGGTGATACGGGGGGCCAGTTCGTACTCCATGAGGTCGGCCACGGCGACTATGTCCTGGTTGTCCAGGGCGGCCTTGGCGTCGCGCAGGACGTCGCGCACCTGTTGCAGTTGTTCGGATACCGTGGAGCCGTTTACCTTAACCGTGGTGAGGTCTATGCCGACGAGTGCACGGACCTCGTCGATTACGTGAACGACGAGGTTGAGCAAATCCGCGCATGCGGCGAGGGACTTGTAACCCTTTACTATCTCGCCCGCCTGGATGCTTTCTGTTACCTCGACCAGCGTCTTGCTCAGTTGCGGCAGGTGGTCCCTTACCTCCCGGAGGGCGGCGGCGGCCTGGCTGCGAACATCCACCGTTTCCAGTTCCACCAGCGCAAACTCCTCCACCTTGCTGTCCAGGAGTTCGGCGTTTTCGGAATCCGAAACGGGCTTCCCGTCGGCCCTGGTGGAAACGACGACCCTGTTGCCCCTGCCCAGGTAGTCGGAAAGTTGACTGAGTATCTTGCCCAGAGTATAGCCGCTCTCGGCCGAGACCAGGTCGGTTCGCCCGTCGATGGATATGGTGGTCTTACTCCTGCTTTCTCCAGACATGACCAATTGCTCCTTCGCTGGGGACCAAACAAGACCTCAGTATAGGGCCCTGAGGGCCGCGTGTCAAGCGGAGCCTGCTCGAGACTCTCCGGGCGGCGGAAACCGCCTTCTCGCGGCGGAAATCACCCCGGCCCGTACAGGGTGGGAGGGGCCGCTCCGAAAGATGCCGCCGGCACGAATCGCGCGCCGGGGGCCGGATTCCGGCCTACTTGGCCGTCGGCCGGCCCGACCGTGAGTCCATGGTATCCGTTTTGCTACAGGCATAACAGGAAATACCACAGACATCAGATGAGTGACATGGAAGTTGGAAAGCATACAATCCTGATACTGGCGGCGCTGCTGGGCGGCTGCGTCCTGGAGGCCCCGCCCATACGGGCCCGTTCCGGGCACGCGCCGGAAAGCCCCCCAAGGGAAGAGCGCCCGCAAACCGGCCCCGACCTGCACTACTCGCCGAACGCGGTGCAGCACACCTTCTACGAGGTGGGCCAGACCGTCGACCCCGCGCTGAGTTGGGACGGGAAGACGTTATATTACGCGTCGAGCCAGGACGGCGCGACTTTCGACATCTATTGCAAACAGGTCGGCGAGATTCCGGCCGTAAAGAAGACCTTCCATGCGGCGGACGACATGCAGCCCAGTGTGTCGCCGGACGGGAGGCTCCTGGCATTTGTCTCGAACAGGAACGGCAACTGGGACATATTCCTGAAATCCCTGGCGCCGGGCGCGGAGGAGGTACGACTGACCGGCGGCGAGACCGACGACATAAGCCCATCCTGGTCGCCGGACGGCAGGCGGATAGTGTATTCATCGTACAACGCCCGGGCGGAAAGATGGGAACTGATGATGATAACGCTGAGTAAAGAGGGCTGGGAGACGGCGTCGCTGAACACGGAGGGGCTGTTCCCGGCATGGCGGCCGGTCAAGGGCAGCGAGACGATAGTCTTCCAGAAGCCCCGCGGGCGTGCCCCGCAGCTGTACGGGCTGTGGACCGTCTCCTCGGACGGCAGGAACTTGGTGGAGATAGTCGGCAGCACCGCCTTCGGCGCGGTGACGCCGGCCTGGACGCGTGACGGCAGGTGGATAGTGTTTTCCTCGGTGCCGGCGGAGCGCGCGGATGAAGGGAGAGCGGGCAACCTGTGGATGGTGGGGATGGACGGCAAGGGCCTGGCGAAGATAAGCGAGGGGAGCGCGCCGGAATACGCGCCGGTATGCGCGCCCGACGGAACCGTGTATTTCACGACACGCCGCAGCGGGATAAAAAATATCTGGAGCCTGACCCCGGATTTTGGTAATAACGATGAGGGAATAGATGAAAGAAAAGGCATACCCGTGAGGCGCAGTGATGACGTAAAGCAGGCATGAGTTGGGAAATGAAGGACGTGCGGTATTGACGAGGGTTGGAAATCAGCGGATAAGGTGATCTGGAAGAGTCTGGTGTTTCATATAAAGAACTCAAGTTGACTGACTTTTTCCAGGCAATGCCGGATGTTTGACTATAAGTTTTCATTTTGCCGGGGCTTACGGTGACAGTCACTAATCTACTCAAGTTGACTGAGTTTTTGTTAACCTCGGTGACTGTCACCAATTACGGAGCCGTTCCGCCCTTGTCGGAACGGATCG
>QNCA01000011.1 GCA_003644325.1 Planctomycetota bacterium | reverse complement strand
CCCGACGAACCTCTGGACCGCAAAAAGATCATGCAAGTGTTTAGGAGAATGGAGTGCGAGGCGCTCATCAACGATTTTTACCCGAACCTGCCAAAGGAGCAAAAGGAGCAAATCGACGCGCTGACCGGCAAACCGCACAAATGCAGGCAACTGAAGCAGTGGGCCATCGAGAAGATAAGGCGGGACCTGGAGAATAATCCCCCAGCCGCCCTGCCCCCCAAGGATGCACCCGGCTACCGGGGCAAACTCCGCAAACAGACCCTCCTCAGATACTACGGCATGGTAGTCAGGCACATGCCCTTCAGCATGGTGGAAATGGCACTTTTCATCAGGGCGCACGCGCGCAGGAGCCTTCCCCCTCAACAGATCCTGGAACTGGTGGAAGCGCTGAAGAACGGCCCTCCCAGTGAAGAAGTGAGAGAAAAGGTCCAGGCGCTCCTGCAAAGTCAGGAAATGCAAGGACTTATCGCCAGCATGCCTCCGAAAATGAGCCGGCGGTTCGAGTCGGAGCAATTCGGCCCGGCAAAACGACAGCGGGTCGTCATAATGGCCCTCAGACCCCTCAACGAACTCCGTCCGCACGCCAGACGCTTATACCTGGACTGCCGCGGTGGCCGCCTCCGCCGCATCCATCGTCGAGCCCCCCACCCCCACTAACTTCGGTGACTGAAAGGCGACTGTCACTGTGAGGAAAATTGGTGACAGTCACTAATTTAACTTTACTAACTTTCATTATATAATAGACTTAAATTGGTGACTGTCACCAATTAATTCAAAAGTCGCTTTTCGCCGCCCATACAGGCAGCCCGTAGGGGCCGCGAGGGGGGAGGCAGACGCCGCCCGCCCAGCCTGCCCGCCAGGCACTGGCCCATATGGGTACGGGAGCCGTAAAGGGCTCGGTCTTCACGGCCAGGGAGAAGGATGCCCCGATTTATCCCATCCCGAGTCTCCGAGGGGCAGAGGACACAGAGACAAAATAAGTAAAGAAGTTTTGCCACAGATTAACCCAGATGGACACAGATTAAACTACGAGATTGAGTGTTCTGAAACGTTCCAAAAAGAGGGACGCGCGTCTGTGCACCTCGTGCTTTTTGTTTTTCCATCACGGCATCTGTGGCCATCTGCGGCCATCAGTGGCTAAAAAACTCGCTCTTCTCTGTGCTCTCCGTGTTCTCCGTGGTGAAAAATTCGGTTAAGGTTGAATATCCCGGCGTTTCAAGTATACTGCGCGTCAGCATTCAGGTGACGTGGGATTGGTCGAGTTTTACCGCCGTCTCTGGCAGGGAAAGGAGAAATCATGAAGCTCCTAAAGAGAATCATGCCGACTGTCCTTGTGATTATTCTGATAACCGGAGCGTTAGGCCTTGCCCGGTCAAGGATTCCAAAGGAAGACATTGCTTTCGATGTCAGGAAACAGATTGAAAGGCTGTATTCCGACGACCCGGCAGAACGGAGATGTGCGGCATTGGCGCTGGGGAAGATAGGCAAGCCAGCCGTCGAGCCGCTGATCGCCGCCCTCAAAGACAAAGATTCGGGTGTCCGAAAGGATGCAGCAGAAGCGCTGACGAAAATAACGGGAAAAGATTTCGGAAGAGATCAAGCACAATGGCGAGACTGGTGGGAGCGGAATAAGGCGTCATTCTCCCCGAACAACGGGTAACGCAGAATATCCCGTCAGCCCGTACGGGCCACAAGGCGAGCCAACTTGAGTTCAAAGATGTCGGCAGGCGAGCAATGGTGACTGTCACCGTAAGGTGCTGTGAAACAGCAGATTATAATCAAGCACCCACCATCATCCAGAAAAAGTCAGTCAACTTGAGTAATTACGGAATCTCGTGAGCCCGTCGAACGAGATTCGTAGATTAGTGACTGTCACCGTGCGAGGAACCCACAATCGGGACTCTCGGCAAAGGGAGGCGCTCTTGGGGATCAGAGGAGTGTTGCAAGGAGGATAATGGTGGTAATCGCAATGAGTGAGAGGCCGCCATAAACGACCGCCGCGAGCAGAAGGTCGGGAGGCACCGCGCTGCGCGCCTTCGGCAGGAGCAGCGAGCGGCCGCACTTCGGGCAGGTGCTCACTCCCCCGCGAATCAGGTTTATCGGCACGTCAAAGCCGCATTCACAGCGTACCGCCAGAACGCCGGGGTCGTCAAGACGCGGCACCATAACGCCGCGCCTGCACTTTGGGCAGTAGCCCTTGCGGCCAATCCGGCTGAAAGACTGAATGAGATGCTTCCCGCAGGAGCAGCGGAACTTTATCCTCCGCTCACTCGCGGTACCGAACATTACCGCCGCCGCTGCGGTTGCAGCCGACTTCTCGATTTTTAAGTCTTGATACATAGCCGCCCCACCGGCATTGTCTGCAACTTCAATGCCAAACAAGGCGGCCCGTCGGCGCCGGGTCACCATGCGTAGTCACAGTTACGACAATATGTTACAAATCCACCCGGCCTGGCGTGCCGTCCGTCGAGGTCCCCTTTTGTAAAGCACGGTTTACCAAGCAAACCCCGCCTTACACTGGCCCGACGTATTGGGAAATCACTCTCTTATGCCTCTCCCCATTGTCAAGACCACTTTTGCTCGAGATTAAGATGGCCCAATGTTGGGGATGCTGCTGCAACGGAAGGAGCCCCTGCTAAAGCGACTGAAGTTGCAGCATCACCACGCCGGAATTTTTTACCCAAATTATTTGAGATTTTTGCATACTTTGGGGCTGTTTGGTGTGTCTAACTATATGACTCAAGTTATATAACTCAAGGTGGATGACCTTTTCTGAACAATATCGGGTGTTTGGCTATAAGTTGCTGTTTCACAACGCCTTGCGGCCCGTACGGGCCGAGGTTTCCCGGAACCAAGAATAGGATGACGCTTATGTCTTTGCGAAAAATGACTGATTTTCTGCCCGGCATTCTCGTCGTCGCCATACTTGCCGCCTTTGCCCGGCCTGCTGCGGCGGGCTTGACGTACCTGGGCAGTCTGAACGGGTTTTCGGGACAGGCCAGTCCCATGGTCTTCACGGACGAACTCGTCGCGGTCAACGGCGACACTGCCACCCATATCTGGAGGAAGAATGATTTGGGCAGTCTGCCGGTTTTCGTCGGACCGCCGGACATCGGCAGGCAGCGCAACCAGGTGGGCCTGGCGAGAAAAGGCGACTATGTCTTCGCCGGAGCCTATGGCTACAAGAAGGAAACCATGGGCTCGCTGATTACCATAGACGTCTCCGACCCCACCGACGTCCACGTGGTGAATACATGGGAACCGGAGGGCATCAAGTTCGGCCGGCTGATACGCAGGGGCAACGTACTCTACAGCGCGTTTCACTTTGTAGGATTGGCCACGATAGACATCACCGACCCGCTCGACCCGCAGTTCCTGGACGTATACGGCAGCATCGAGGACGAATTCAACGGCACCGACAATATAGCGCTACACGGCGATTATATCTTCGCCGGCACGAACGAGGACAGGGTCGATATATACAACGTCGCCGACCCGGGCGACATCCAGAAGGTCGGCTCCATCAACACCGACTCAGGCAACAGGTGGATTTCCATTCACAACGACCATCTGTACGTGGGCCACGAGCGCGGCATCGCATACAGGATAGTAGATATATATGACATCTCAGACATGAGTGATATACAGCAGGTCGGTCATTACGACGCACACTTTTCCGCGACGTGTCACTCCTTTGCGTTCTCAGGGGACTATGCCTTCTTCGTGGAGAATCACTCATACCAGTGGAGCCGCGGCTCTTTTGGAATTCACATGGTGGACATCTCCGACCCGACGAATCCCGTCCAGACGGACTTCTTCGACACCTCCGAACTGGGCCAGTTGTACGGAGACCTGGGCGGATGCGGCATCGACGGCGACCGCCTGTACGTGCCGAACTACGCGCGGGACATGATTATGGTGTTCGAGATATCCGGCGCCCAGGCTCCCGAGCCTTCCGCGTGGGCAATGGCAGTGATGGGGCTTGCCGGCGCGGGCGCGCTGATTCGCAGGCGGCGCCGGGGCTGATCGCGGGGCTGTTGCGTTATCGGAGGCAGACCACTTCGTAGCGACGAGACGAATTCAGTCAGTATTGGCGCCTTCCTTTTCCCACCAGAGGCGCCATTTCTTTATTGCGGCGGCGCGGGCGGCGCGGGCGGCGTCGCCGTCGCCACGATAGTCGTAGCCGAAGGTCTCGTCTTTGAGGCCGGAGAGGGTTTGCAGGGCCTTGAGGACCGAGTAGCGGACCACGTAGGAATCGTCGTCCATCACCTGGATGAGTTCGCCGATGGCCTTTTTGTCGCCGTAATTCCCGAGCGCGATTGCGGCCAGTCGGCGGAGATACACGTTTTCGTCGGTATCGAGGAGAATTTTGAGCGTTCGGGTCCTGGCGCCGTCGCTCTTGATACGCGTGACGCCGGAACCCGCGAGGAGGCGGATGTGAATGTCGTCGTCGTTAAGGAGTTCGACAAGGACATCCACGGACGAAGGGTCGGCCATGGCGGCAACGGCATCCACCGCGGCGATTCGGACGGCCTTCTCGGAATCCTTGCAGCACTTGTGCAGGGCTTCGAGCGATGACCTGTCGGCAAGCGACTTGGCCACGAAGAGAAGCGCCGTGAACTGTTTCCTGCGCTTGACGACCTCCTCTACGCTCCGTTCCTCTATCTTGATTTTAATTTGTGAACAGCGGTAAGCGATTTCGCGGTCGTTGTTCCTCATTCCTTCCGTTACCTGCGTGAGGGCCTTCAGACCGATTGAGACGAGTTGCTTGTGCGCCTCCTCTCTCTTCTCCCAGTCGTCGTGGCCGAGTTGCTTGATGAGTTCGGCGATCTTTCGCTGCAACTGCTCGTCTTCTTCCAGGAGTACGGCGTTGACGGCGGGCAGGCAGGCGTCGCCCATCTTGATAAGTTCTTCGATGTTCCTTTGCCTGTCGGCATCGCAGGCGCTTTTGAGTTTTTCAATCAGAGAATCCATCCCGGTCCGGTTCACGCTGTCATCACCGCGCGCGATACGGCCCGGGCCGACGGCCAGCACGGCCAACGTCATTATTATAATACCCGTTCTTTTCATAACGTATCTCCTCGAGATCATTTCACTCTTCGCGGCTGAATCCTCCAGGGGAAATTCGGCACGGCAGGGAACGGGATTCCCCCCCTTCTCCCACTCTTCCCCGCCTTTTCTTGAGACTTGAGCACAGCCGCGGCAAGGAGTTTCAATATGCCGGCGCATTTGTCCCGCGCAATTTCGTCTTCGAGTACCGCCCGTTTTCCTTGCGTTGTCACACCGGCGTTCTCATACAGTTGGGCCAGTTCAGCCTTTGCGGGAAACATCTTTTTTATCGATTTGCCCATCTCGATAACGCGCGCGAGCGCCACGGCACATCTTTTCGCTTCATATTCGGTCCTCATGCCGCACTCCAGGCGCAACTTCGCCGCCTCGCCCAAAGAGAGCGACATCCTGAAATACTTTATCTTCTGGAATATCTTGACCGGCGCCGACAGGAAGAGGAGTTGCCTGCCCAGGTCGCGTGAGACGGCAAAGGCGCATTCTCCGCGCTCGTGAAATGCGTCTCGGAGAAGTTGCTGCAATTCCCCGGGTAGAACCACGGCGCCCGTTTTCCAGGCCTTGTAAAGTCTGAGGAGGGCGGCGTGCCCATCCTTGCCGAAGACTATGCCCACTGCGCCGTCACCGAGCGCGCACACGCCGTACTGAACGGCGGGAAGCGGCGTGAACCGCAGGCCGCCCGGCAAACCCCAAGGCGCCGGCGGCAGGAAAAGCATCCGGAACGGCATCGCAACCCTGATGGCCCTCACCATGTCCACGCTGTTGAAATCACCCGTAATGACCACTATGCCCAGCCCTCTTTGTTGCAGAAGGCCGTCCAGACGTTTCAAATCAAGGACGCCCTGCCCGACGAACCTTGAAAAGAAAGCCCTGTCGAACGGGAAGTCGTCCGTCGCGGCGAAATATACCCGCGCCACATCGCGCCCACGGATTATCTCGCAGAACGACTCCATTGCATCCAGTATCTCCCTGTCCGGGGTACAATGCAAGCCCTGGAGCAGTTCGCGCCTGAGCGGCATGCCGCGCAGCCCATCCACGTCCAGGCATGCGACAAACGACGTATTGGCGGGCAAGAACGGCATGACGCGGCGCTGTTCGCGAAGCAGGATATCCCGGCGGGCGCCGTCGAGCAAAATTCTCAGGGCGTTTGACCAGTCCCCGGCCTTCAGGGCCTTTACCCTGCCGGTGGAACGCCCGGTATCTTTCAGCCATTTTTGTATTACGCCGAGGCCGTTTCCCTCGATATCTTTGAACTCTTCCGGGTCCAGCGCGGCAAAGAACTCCGCCGCGAAAGGACTCATCCGGGACCCGCCGCGGGCAAAACCGAGCCTGGTATCGCTCAGCGCACGTGTAACGGCCGACACCACGTCCATGCGCGTGCCGCATGAGTTCAATGCCTCAACCAGCGCGGAGGCGACGAGCAGCGGCTCGGAAGCCCCCCCGGCGTGCGAGAACTCATCCGCGAGAAACGCGACCAGAGAGCCGCGCCCCGACCGCTCCTTGATGTTGATGGCGCCCAGGCGCTTGTACGCACGGGCCAGGAACATCGGCCGCCGGGCAAGCGAGTCGCGGTTATCCTTGATGAATTTCGTCACAATCGGAATCGCGCCCTCACCCTTCAGGCGGACCAATTCGTCCAGGGCCGCCCACTGCACGGCCGGCAGTTCGTCCGACATGGCCTGCACGAGGACCTGCTCGCTGCTTGCGCCGCGGCTGCGCAGCAGCCGGACGGCAACGAGCCGGGCAGGCAGCAAGGATCCGGGATTTTGCTCCCGCGTCAAAAAGACGATTCTGCGCAGAACGTAACGGACGTGAGGGTCTTCACGATTTACAGACAGGAGGGCCATACGGCGTCGCACGAAGGGGGCCATGACGGCGAGGGCCCGCTCGGCAATCAGGCGGTCGGCGTAATGTTCACTCCCGAGGGCGTCCAGGACCTTATCGAGGTTGTCGTCGGAGGGCACGGCAATGGCGCGAATGCAGGCTTCGCTTACTCCGGGGAAATAGACGTCTGCATGCTGCCGCAGTTGCTCGGGAGTCAAATCCATGTCTCCGGCGGCGCTGAGCATCATGAGCAGCAGCAGCGCCCCATCGCGCATGGTCGGCAGCATGAATGATCCCATCTGCGAACTCCCGGATAACTGTGACGTTCGGCTTCGGGGACGCCATTCCCCATGCAGCCCCAATGAGAGACACCGGCAATGTTCGGATGGTCACCCCGCGTGGCACACCGAGGCTGCTGTACATACGTTTAGTCCTCGTCCGGGGCCTCGGAACCACCGTCGTCGCCTCCCTCTTGGGGCGCTCCCGGCTCTTCGGGTTTTGGTTCGGGTTCGGGTTCGGGTTCCGGCTCCGGCTCTGGAATATCAAATTTACCCGTATGTTCCTCTATTTCCTTTCTCAATTCCAGCGCTTCCTTGTATTCGTCGTTTGCCTGAATTGCCTTTATAATCAGTGATTTGGCCTTGTCATACCAAGCCGCCTTGAGGTAACACTTCGCCGCTTCGGTCAGGAGTTCTTCGGGAGGGCCTGCTTTTATAGCAAGCAAGACCTCGTATTCCGTGCCTGCCTTGTCCCACCAGCCGGCCTTCTTGAATACCTCCGCCACTTCCTTATGGTCAATCTGTAACATCTGGTCAGTCTCCTGAAGGCCGGCACCGCCAAGATTGATGTACGGATTGACGTAAAAGAGTTCAAGATACATCCCGGCCAGTTTTTTGATGTCGCCCTTATTTTTATAAACCTTCATCAACTTGGCGCGGACGCGCCGGTCGGTACCGAAGATGTCCGCGTATTCTTCCTGCAGTTCGAAGGCTTCGTCGCCGCGATGCTGTTCGTGGTATAACTTCTGAAGGTCCCGAAAGGTGCTCG
Source organism: Planctomycetota bacterium (assembly GCA_003644325.1). Taxonomy (GTDB): domain Bacteria; phylum Planctomycetota; class B129-G9; order B129-G9; family B129-G9; genus B129-G9. Next base: position 4,263 of record QNCA01000011.1, on the reverse strand, counting down.
CAGACGTGGGAAGCGCCTGCTTGGCCAGCAGAAGATATTTTTCGAAGTTGGCAAGGTCTTTCTTTGACTTATAGCATTGCGCCAGGCTGAAGTAAACAGGATAAATGTCTTTCGCCTTCAGTTTCTCGGCCTTGAGAAGCAGCGGCATCGCCTCGTCGATTTTGGGCGGTTTCTCAGAAAGCAACAGGCGGCCCTTCAGTGCATATATGTCGCCGATGTTCGGATCCAGCCTGAGCGCTTTCTCGGCATATTCCTCGAACTTTTCGCGACGGCGATTATGCAGATAGGCCACCGCGACCTTGCCGTACAACTCGGCGTTTCTCCAGTTCTTGCGCTTATCCAGTTGTCTCAGCATTTCGTCCAATTCATCCTTGTTGTATCTCGGTCCCAGGCCGTAGTTCTTAAGTCTTTCTTCTTCGCACCATGTTTGAAACTCCTCGTCGAACTCCTTCGGGCTCATGTTAAGGCATGTCTTTATGACCTGAGCGGTGCTGCGAGGCTTGGAGTACTCGTCCAGCATCTCCTGGATTTTTCTGTAGCCATATTTCTCCCTCAGGTAACAGCCCGTCAGAAACGCCTGGTAGTAAGCCAAATACATTTTCGTGCCGAGGCATGCCGCATCGAGGTCTGTAATGGGTATAACGCCTTTCGAGCGCAAGTGCATCACAAACTCTGCGTCTATCAACCTGTCCCCACGCACCCAGGACCCCCAGGCAGGCACCTTGGCGGCCTGCTCCATCTCGCTGCATGCCTCCGTCAGCCAGCGCGAGACCCGGCCCTTGGACTTCTGCAATGTGATTACGTGGACGAATTCGTGGTATACCACTTTTGCCCACGAACAACTGTAGTTTTTTCTGTCCTTTGTAAACGCCAGGGGCGAACGCGCGGTGATAAACGTGCCGAAGCACGCCCCGCCGAGGGGGTCAAGACCCGGCAGACCGGTCGTGCGCGCCGAGAAATACGTCGAGTTGTCGAAGAGTTCGATGAGTATCGGTTTCTCCTCGGGCACGTAGTCGTACTTCTTGCTGAGTTTTATCCATGCGTCTTCCAGCAGGTTTTCCAGGTACGGACCGAGCACCGGCGCCTCCTTCTTCGGCATGCGCATGATAAAGTGCTCAGACCTGCGAGTGACCATCTTCTCCTTGTCGGCGACATGGTCCATGACCAGTTTCAGGTTCTTTACGCGCGGGTCGTAGCCGCCGGCGGTCTGCCAGGCCTTGTCGAGCATCTCAAGACCGCGTTTCTCGTCGCCGATGAACAGCAGGTTTTGCGCGAGGACGGGGTATACCGGTTCAAACTTCGGGTTGGCCGCGACGGCCTTTTCACAGAACTCCACGGCGTACTTAAACCCGTACCTGAAGGCCATGGTCTTGCCGATGAGAAAGTAGAACTCCGCGCACTTCGGGTTGAGCAGGCGCACCTTCTTTTCTATCCCCTCGTACTTGTCCATCCGGCCGCTGAGGTACTAAAGCAGCCCCTGCTGCGCCAGCGTGGAGAGGGAGTTGGGATTGACGGCAAGCGCCCTGTCGATGTACTTCTGTGCCTCGTCGAAGCGCTCCCTGAAGGAATGGACGTACGCCGCCAAGTCCAGCGCTTCTATCAGGTTCGGGTTGTATTGAAGCGCCTGCTCCGCCTCATCCGCCGCCAGATCGAAGTGGCGGCTGGTGGTGCAATCGTAGAACAGGCACCACCCCTTCATGACGTGGCCGATGGGGCTGCGGCGGTTGTGATTGAAGAGCCCCTGGTCCAGTATGCCGAGATAGGCGTAACCTATGTCGAAGAGGTCGATATAGAGTTGGGAACGGGCTGCATAGGCATCCTCGTAATACTTGTCGGCGGTCTTTTCCGCGTAGGCCCATGCCAGCGCTGTGTCGGCCACCTCGTAGTTGCCCGTCATTCGCGCCGCTTCGCCTATGCAGTAGAGGGACTCCGGCACCCGCTTGTAGGGCTTTATATCCAACAAGGCAAGCCGCTTCAGTATCCGGTATGCCTTATCCAGCCTGCCGGTCTCATAGTAGTACTTCCCGAGGTCCAGTTGCGCCTTGTGCAGCGCGGGATTCTTTTCCGCGATGCTCTCGAACATCTTGCCGGAGTCCTCTATCTCGCCGGTGCGGTAGAGCGCCTCGGCCTTCGCCAGGCTCAGCCGCGCCGAACTCACGCCCCGCTTCGCGGCGGCATCGACCTCCTCGATGATCTCCCGGTACTTGCCGGTCACCCAGTACAGGCGGCAGAGCGTCAGGACCACCTTGGGCTTCCCGGCCTCTTTCTTATCCTCCATGAGTTCTTCGAAGTAACTCAGGCCCATCTCGTAATCGCCGCGATCCACGTATTCCTTGCCGGCTGGGTCGTAGGGATGCTCGTACGCGGGACCCGCCTCTTCTCCCAATGCGAGAGACGATTGGCCCACCCCGACAAGCACGAACGGCACAAGCATTACCGAGAATACAAGCAGGCTCCTCTTGATGAGATGCATTTGAACTCTCCCGAAGTTTTGCCAATGGTTACGTAAGTTCCCGCGGATTCAGGCTCCGGTCCGGCCGGATTTGCCGCCCCCATGCCTCGATGCGTTTTCAGGCGACGCCTCCGCCTTTGCCTCGGCCTCCGGCTCGCCCAGTTCCATGTCCAAGAGGTTCTCCAACTCCGCTTTCACGTCCGTCAGTTCACCCTGCGTTAAATTCGGATTCCGGATTCGGTATTCCGTCTTCTGCTTCGAGGCGGTCACAACCATGTATTCCCCATCTTCCCCGCTCTCTGTGCGGAGATACCTGAATAGGCGCTTCCTCATCAATATCAACGAAAGAAAATACCGAATCTTCAAATGAGTCGGGTCCTCGTCCTCCTTCAGTCTGTCGAATACATCCTTGACCAGTTCCAGGTCTATGCCGCGTTTTTTCGGCTTTTCCCCCACGACTGTCCGCCAGTGAGAAAACGGCCTTTCTTCAGAATTCGTCCTCTCGCCGCTTTGAGGGGCGCTCTCCCGTATTCCCGCATCTTTCCAGCAGGACTCGCAGAAGTCCCTCCGCTCGAACTCGACCCCGTGGTCGTAAAGCGCCGAGTAGAAATCCTCCCCCGCCGCAAACTCTCTATTGCACCCGCAGCATTGCCCCCTGCTCTTGCCTATCTTCCAGTCCACGGGCTCTCTCCAATAAATACGTCTTAGTCTGATTTGTGATTGATTATATCCCGAAGCGCAAAAGTTCAAAGCAAACAGGCAACCCGCCTGCGGCCGCTTTCGCGCCCACGCCCTTCCTCACCTTGCCGCGAAGAATCGGCTTGTCGTTCCGTCGGGACCTATTTTTACCTGCACCCGCCGCAAGCATTTCGGGCACCAGCCGACATACGCGTCACCCGCCTTGTTCTTGTAAATCCTCTGATATACGCCGCAACACTCAAACAGGACGCATATATACTTGCGGCCCTGATGCCTCGGGGGTTCCCTGCTCTCGGACATCTTCGACATATTTCCCCTTTCGCTCACGCGGCCCGTATGGGCCAGTGTTGGGGATTCCTTGCCCTTTCTTTACCCTTGCCCTTTGCCCTTCGCCCTTGCTCCCTGCCGCAAGGCCGCCTTCGCGGCGTCATATACATCCCGCACCGCCGCTTCATGCCTGGCCGCCAGCCGGCGGCAATCCTCGTATTCCGGTGAGGCCGTCAACGCCTTGCCGTCCTTCGTGCCGACCTTCACGGCGACCGTTCCATAGCGTGTCTTGACGCGGATGACCTCGCGCCGCACCTTCAGGCGCTTCACCCTCTCCACTCGGACTCCGAACGTGGTCGTCTCGCTGAAGATCATGTCCGCCATCACCCCGGCGTCGCGATCGTCGCACAAGACGTTCAACGTCCAGGCCGCCCTGCCCTTTTTCATCACGATGGGCGTGAGCCACGCATCCAGCGCCCCCGCCTCCAGCAGCCGCTCCAACGCCCCGGCGCAGATTTCGGGGGTCGCGTCGTCTATGTTCGCCTCAAACCTCGTGACGGCGTCCGTCTCGTAAGGACTCCCGCCGTCCGCCGTTCCCGGCACACTGCCCAGGACGACGCGCAGCAGGTTCGGCCCGCCCTCTCCATCCGCGTCACCCGCCCCGTAGCCGACCCTTTCCACGTTCATCAGGGGCATGGCGCCGAACGATGCGCCGAGCGTCGTCAGCAGGGCCGCGCCCGTGGGGGTTGTCAGTTCCCGCCCCGCGTCAATACCCCGCACGGGAAACCCCTCCAGAAGGTAAGACGTAGCCGGCGTGGGCACGGGCAATCTGCCGTGCGCGCAGT